>NZ_JAUBTU010000098.1:7993-9453 GCF_036705085.1 Microcoleus sp. B6-A1 | reverse complement strand
TCGGAGTTGGTGGCGGCGGTGGCGCTACATCGTTATCCGTAATCGCCACTGTCACCCCTGGAACCACAACCACATTATACTTAGCATCACCGCCGCTCACACTATGAGTGATAGTACCGCTATGCGCGCCTTCGACAATCGTATCGTCAACAGCTTTCACCGTAACGGTTTGAACACTATCCCAATTAAGGGTAGTGAAATTCACAGGGGCGATCGCCTCTATCTGATTACCTGTTGTGAGAGTGATCGTAACAGGGGCGATCGGCTGTGACATTAATTTGATCCCATAACTGCCCGCCGCGCCGCCTTCTGTAGCAGTTGTTGCCGTGGGAGTAACAGAAATACCAGCGGTATCATTGTCCTTATTGGTAATGCTAACATCCGCTACATCTCGGTTGCTGTAATTCACATCTGTACTAACAGCAGCCGCCGTGACTATTTTGTAGTCAATATCCCCGTCAGCAATGCTATCCTCAACCCCTGTTACTGTCACCGGCTGCGGTGTATTCCAGTTAGCCGGAGTGAAAGTTAAACTATTAGTTGAAACTGTTCCTTCGGCAATATTGTCACTGCTCAAACCGATAGTCACGTCAGCAGTTGGCTGAGTATTCAGAACCACAGTAAAGTTAGCCTTGGTGCCATCTTCACCAGTAGTCAATCCCGCCGTCGGATTCACCGTAATTCCCGGAGTTTCATTGTCACTGTTGGTGACGGTGATATCATCAGGATCGAGGTTATTGTAATTAACATCGTTGCTGACAGCAGCAGCCGTGACAATTTTGTAAGGTTGAGGGCCATCAGCTACTAAATCGTCAACACCAATTATCGTTATTGGTTGCGGTTGATCGTAGTTAGCAGAAGTGAAAGTTAAGCTATTAGTTGAAACTGTTCCTTCGGCCAGATTGTCACTCCTCAAACCGATGGTAACGTCAGCAGTAGGTTGAGCGTTGAGTTTGAGTGTAAATTCTGCCTTGCCACCAACTTCACTTGTAGTTAATGCTGTTGGGTTAATAGTAAAGCCAGCCGTATCATCATTAGTAATAGTTGTGGTAGCGGTAGCAGTGGTAATTGTCGGTGTAGAATCTAATACCGAGGGATTGGAAAGCGTAACCTCAAGGGTTTCATTAGTTTCGATCGCCGCATCGCCTAAAACATCGAGAGTAATGGTTTTCGATGTCTCGCCCGCTGCAAAATTAATCGTACCAGTCGCAGCAGTTGCACCGGATGTGCCGCCGATGTTGTTGTAGTCGCTGACGTTTGTAGCAGAACCTGCGATCGCATAATCTACTGTGCTCGCCAACTCAGTGCAACCGCTGCGGGTAACAGTAAAAGTGGCAGCAGTTGTGCCGGAGTTGCCTTCTGTAACGGTTGCAACACCAGCAGTAATCGCGTAGTCGATCGGATTAAGCAGAATTGTCACCTTGCTAGCACCCGATCCGATGCGATCGCCGGGCCCGGAA
>NZ_JAUBTU010000098.1:0-7893 GCF_036705085.1 Microcoleus sp. B6-A1 | reverse complement strand
GACGCTGAGTCGCCGAGATTTACCGTCCATCCTGACGGAGTTTTGTCGTATTCAACGATGAATTTCGCTTTTTTGATTTTGCCGTCAAAATTGATTTTGGCTACGGCTTCTAACCAACTGTCTGCGTTTGAGTCTGTCGGGGTATTTACTAGAGAAATAAACTGGTTTGGCCCACCAGTAATTGTGCCTGTTTTGAGGTCTATTTGGTACGGACTCAGGGTTGAAGGCTGACCGTTAGCAGCAATAGTTAGTGTGGTTTGTTTGGTTGTACCGGCAACGCCACCAGTGATTGTGCCAAAGTTGAAGATTGCGGTTTCGGCGTTTTCAACTATGTTGTCGGGTTTGATAGTAAATGCAACATTCTGGGTGAGTGCGTCACCTGTTGCACCGGCGGGGAAAATAATCGAGGTAGGCGAAAAGGTGTAGTCTGAATTTTCGGTGGCTGTGCTACTGGGGTCGATGACAATTGGTACTGTCACGTCAGCGTCAGGAGTAGCGCTGATAGTAACGGGAATATTGACTACTGTATCCGCAGTTCCTTCAGTGCCACTGTAAGTTGCAGCAGCGAAATTTACCGCCGGGGATGTATTCAGCAGAATCGAGGTGTTTTGACCACCAAAGTTCGCCGTAGCTAAATCGGATAAACCATCTTTGTTAAAATCGCCTACAACAATACCTTGGGGATTGGCTCCCACAACAAAATTAGTGGCAGTCCCAAAGCTGCCATTGCCACTTCCAAACAAGACGGAGACATCGCCCGATCCATTGTTGGCTGTAGCTAAATCGACTTTTCCATCGGCATTGAAGTCGCCACTAGCAATAGCAAGCGGTTGTGTTGCAACGCCAAAGTTGGTAGCTGCACTAAAGTTTCCCGTGCCATCTCCTAACAGTATTGATACGTTGTTTGAGCCACCTTCGTTACTCGTTGCTAAGTCAGCATTATTGTCTCCGTTAAAGTCTCCTAAAGCAATGTAATTAGGGCTATTTCCAACGGTAAAGTTAGTGGCGGGGGCGAAAGTACCATCAGCATTCTGCAACAGGATGGATACGCTGCTATCACCATAGTTCGCTGTCGCAAAGTCTGACTTGCCATCTTTGTTAAAGTCGCCGACAAGCACAAAATAAGGATTTGACCCCACGCTCAAAGTAGTAGCGGCGCCAAAAGTACCATTACCATTACCAGGCAAGATGGAGATGTCGTTAGAGTATTGATTGGCTGTAGCTAAGTCAGAATTGTCGTCCCCGTTGAAGTCTCCCACAGCGACGGTATACGGACTTGACCCCACCCCAAAGTAGGTGGCAGTACCAAAAGTGCCATCGCCATTCCCCAACAGGAGAGAAACGTTGTTAGTCGCATTATTAGCGGTAACCAGGTCAGAATTACCGTCTTTGTTAAAGTCGTCTACAGCGACAGACCAGGTATTGAGAGCGCTCGGCGGGCTGGTGTTAAGATTAGTGGCAGCGCCAAATAGGCCAGTGCCATCTCCCAGTGCGATCGAGACGTTGCGAGCCTCTCCAGTGGTTGCAAAGGCTAGGTCAAGATTGCCGTCTTTGTTAAAGTCCGCAGTCGCAACTTTACGGAGACTATAGGTTATGGGAAAATTACTCGCAGCACCAAAACTATTCAAAACATACTCGTAACCCGCTAACACTTCGGCTTCAAATACCAGCGGTGTTTCTATTTTCCCGGTTCTGACTTCCAGTTCCCAGTCCCCGCCTTTTGTTACACTTCCGGTGAGGTTTTGGGAAGCCGCAACGTTTGTATTTGTGAGTTGGGCAATTCGTTGGATGAAGGCGAAACCGTCTATATCTCTCGCCTGTTCATTATCTATGGCGTATTCATTATCTATGGCGTATTCATCCGATCCGCCGTTCGTTTCAACCCCCGTCTCATAGCGAAAGTCCTCTGAAGAGGACTGAATAGCCGGCTTGTTTTCAGTCGGTTTCAACCGACTTGAACTTTGAGCCTGGGAATTCATTCCCTGGCAGACTTTCCCAGAAGCGCGAGGTGCTGATGCGACATTACAACCGTAAATCAGAATGTCCGCACCCAGAGTTAAAGCACTCCGCCACTGCTGCAATTTCTCGGAATAAGCTTCCAGATTATCTAAACTAAAGCGAACGTCGCCGAGTTGCAAGCTGCCGGGAGCACCGTGAGAAACAATGTGAATGCTGTCAATATTTGTCCGAAGAGCTAAAATTTGAGTAATTTGGTCGATCGCATCCCGGTTCCCATCCAAAACGACTACTTCCGTACCCGGTTTTACCCCAGCGACTAAACTTTGATAATTTTCTACTTGAGTGTCGATAAAGGCGATCGCACTTGGTGAAACTTGATTATTTAAAATTGGCATAATGCACCTACTAATAGCTAAAAAAAGACAATAGTTTCCCTGTTTCGCGACTTGCGTCCGAAACACTTTCTGAAGGTTGTAGTAACCATAACTGTTTTTTTAGAGAATATCTATAAAGTTTTCTTTATAAACACCTTTTTATTTAAAGTTTTGATAAAGTTGGGGGATTTTATTAAGTAATATTACGGATTAGCCAGCGCGAGGTGGATGATACAACACAAAAACATTTCAATAGCAAGTGTCATTATACTGAAATATTAAGAGCGGGATTTTTGATAGATATCTGCCATGCGGTTGGGCCATTCGTTTCAAGCCCTAGCGGACTTTCGCGCAAGGGTGGGGGCGGGTTTAGGAGATAATTGGTATTAGGCAATTATTTCGTAAACCCGCCCCTAAAACTTATTCGTTACCATCTTTACGGGCGATTCCCTACGGGATAGCTTCGCACGCGCGGACTTACTTCAAACTCGGATATAATAAGTGCTTAAACCCACATCTTTCTCAAATCAATGCGAAATTAACGGCACTAATACTGCTAGCAGAAACTCCTGCCAGAGAAGCTAAAATCTCCCCTGTTTGTGCAAACCGGATTAAAGTTGAACCGCTATCTTCGGCAATTGCCAATTGCGAGAAAGTCAACCCGTTACCCAATACTAACAAGTCTTGACCGACTTCAAAGTCAGCAACAGTATCAATACCAGAATTGGTAGATAATAAGAAGCGATCGCTCCCTACATCCCCTACTAAGGTATCATCGCCCAAATCACCACTCAGGAAATCGTTACCCTGACCTCCTAGCAGAATATCATTGCCTTGACCGCCGTAGAGGGTATCGTCGGCTTTTTCACCAATTAGGATATCTTCACCTCGATTGCCAGAAAGGAAGTCACTAGCCGCACCACCAGTCAAAGTATCAAAACCCTTTCCGCCGTAAAGCGTATCGTCACCAATTCCACCATCTGTCAAGTCGTTGCCTTGATTGCCATTCATCCAATCGTTGCCATCAAGGCTAAACAGCAAGTCATTTCCTTTTTTACCGCGCAATACATCGTCGCTAGCGCTGCCCATGAGGGTATCATCGCCATCTGTGCTTTCGGTAGTATTTTCCCCATCTTTAACGAATTCAATACCGCTTTCTGGGAATGGTTCATTGGGTGTAGACGGTGTACTAGAGTCATCAGTATCTAAAGTATTGCGGACTGTTGGGTTGTTAGCTGTCGCCGACTGGATTTTGGTATTTAGAGATGCACCAGTATTTTCGGAAATCACCGACTGAATCGTCTTATTTCCGGCTGCGACTTGCAGTAAATCTTGAGCTACTTCTCCTTGTGCGACTTTTTGGATGCGGGCGATTTCTGTCGCGGCATCTGAGGGCGAGGAATTGCTGGATGCGATCGCACCAATTCGCTGATTTCCCTCTGCAATAATTTGGGCAGCATCCGAGGAAATACTGAATACTTGCGGTACTTGCAGTTGACTCGTTGCCGACTCAATAATCGCTTGCAATTGTGTGGAATTGCTTAAGTCGAGAGTGCCAGATTTAATTCGATCGGCAATCGCAGAAATGACGCTAGAGGCAATCTCATTTTTAGCAGTATTGGAAGCACCGCTAATTAAATCTGTGACTAAAACAATGGTATTTTGTACCTGAGCGTGGGCTGCATAAACCGCCAAACCATTCGGATCGTTTTGAGTAATTGCTTCTAGCGGATCGTAGCTAGTCAAGTCAATTGCTGGCGGCAACCCCAGTGCAGATTTTACTTGAATTTCAGCAGTTTTAGGGTTAGTGCCTTGCTGGGCTAACTCAGCAATGACGGTAGTTAAAGGTGTCACCACCTCCGACTCTGGAGTAGAAGACAATTGTGTGTCTAGGGGCAAATAGGTGGAGATATCTATCCCGCCAGCCAAGACAATTTTGCCTTCGGTATAGTCGATATCGCCATCTTGATTGTTGTCGAACTTTTCTAGTTCTACTGTGAGGTCGAAGCTGCCATTAGGGTTGGTAAAGGCGAAGGGCTCGTTATCATCTTGCAGGCCATTGAAGTTGGCATCGAAGAAGACTTTTCCGCCAGTGATGTAACCGTCAATGGCACGACTTTTGCGCGTCCAACCAGTTCCCAATCGGAAGTCAGCCAATTTCTTTTCACCCAGGCGTACCTCGTAAGGTGTCTTCCAGTCCCCAGCGAGCAAATATTCTTTGTACTGAGCCTTAAAATCTAAGGCAGCTTTCAGATCGCCATTGACTTCAAACAGGCTCAGGGGTTTGCTGATGCGGGAAGTAATTTCTGAGGCACGAATCTTGCCATCACCTGTTCCTCCAAATTGCTTAATTGCCTGTTTAGCGAAGCTCGCGAGGAATTCTTGGGCAAGAATTTTTTGCACAAAACCATTTTTGCTTGAGTCCAGAATCTTCCCAATTTCAGCTTCTAAATTCTCAGCGTTGGGATTGAAGTTGTTGGCAATCGATGAATCTAAGTTAAGCTTAACTAATGCGTCGCGCAGCAACTGCCGTACAGACTCTATCTTATCTGAGGGAACAACCCCTTCGCCCACATCGAGCAAGTCTAACTTAGCATTCGCCTCAATTCCGCCTGTGAGATAAGCTCTTGCTGCATAAACATCAACTCCGCCGCTAGCCTTAATACTAGCGTTAAGCTTGAGTTCATTAACATCCGACCCTGTACCATTCGCTTTTTTGCGATCGCTCACATAAAAACCATCAAGAACTTTGTAGGCATCTGAGGGCTTAAAACCAGATTGTTTCCATTGAGAAAGTCCATAGGTATCAAAGCCGAAACCAAAGTTAGCTTTAGCTTCAAAATTTCCCTCTAACTTGCCGTTGACACCTATATTTACTTTGGGAATTGAGTAGATAGGAAACGTTTCACCGATGTTGAATTTAAAGTCTAGCTTCGGCACTTGATAGGTAAACAGGTTGACATCAGGTTTACCCATCAGCAAGTCGATGGCAACTTCAGGCTCGGTCAAGATCGGAAAACTCAGCCCATCCATGTTTTGAAAGAGCGTCAGCAACTCATCAGTCTTGACATTTGATTTCGATTTAGCTTGGTCAGTGGGAGATGTCGCGGTTTTGGTTTTAGTTATCTTAGCGGTTTTGGTATCAGCCTTGGGATCTGTGGCATCAAAATCGATCGCGTAGTCACCTAAATCTATAGCAACGTTCTCCTCTTGAGATGACAAACTATTGAGCAAATCACTTGCTTTGCCGATGTCCTTAAGAGCATCTAGAAATCGATCGTCGATCGTTGTACCAGTGAGAGTGGCACCCGCTTCGATCAGTGTCACCTTGCCATCACGGTCTTTGTCGAATAACTTCCTGATAGGTTTGAATTCTGACAGCAGTTTAATATCGCTATCGAGTGCGTCGATTATAGGAAGGGCCGGCTTCACAATATCCTTGACTTTGGTGATGACAGGTTTAGCAAAACCCGTGATAAAGCTTCCCAAATCTAGCTGCATATTGTTAAATGCAACTGTCGGCTGTTGCGGCCCGGTTAATTCACCGTTAGCGTAATTGACGATCGGCCAATTAACTCCAAGGTCAAAGTCAAAGGAAGGGATAGCTGGATTGCCGTTAACGCTAGTTTTAGCTTGCAGACCGAGATTAGCACTACTATTTAAGGTAGGATTCAATAAGTCTGACAACTGATAGTTGCTAGTCAGTTCTGGGAAGGTTAGGCGATCGCCGTCATCAGCACCTCCCAAATTATCTAAATCTTTTAAGTTGACAGCAAATTTTGCTTCGGCTTTGGTAGGACTGTCGTTATCGTTGGTAAGGTCAACTTGGAAAAATCCTAATTGACCTTTGGCATTGAAATTATTATCTAGACCAGCTTCTACATTTGCGTCCAGTTTGGTTTTGTTGGTGTCAACATAGAATCCCAAATCTTTATTGATGCCAAATCCCAAGGATAAATTGCCATCAAATTTGGATTGTGCTTTGCCATTTACGTCCAAACCTAATGCTGGAAGTCCTAAGTCTCCAGAAAGGTTAACATCTGGGAATTCATAGTTTTTGTCTAGGGAAATTTGCAGATTAATGTCATCTGGAGTACCTTGGCCAATTACCCTCAAACTAGGTAAATCTAAAAAGCCAAAGAGTTTTTTGGAAGGGAAATATTTTTTTAAGGCTTCTTGCAGATTCCTGGCAACCTCTTGAGAAAAATTATGGCTAAATTGAGAAGTTAATTTTGCACCTAGTGCTTCGGAATTGAAAGTGCCATCTAGCGAGTCTTGGACAAGAGAAGTGAGGGTTGAAGTGAGAGCGCGATCGCTAACTAACTTCAACTCATTTATTGTACTCTCCTTGACTGTATTCAGGAAAGTCAAAGCACTAGAATCTCCGGGAATTACATCTTTTAATTTCCCTAAAATTGGCAGTTTTACTTCCAGTAAATTTTGATTGATACTGTCTTGAAGCTGAGTCAAGCTTGTTTCCAACCCTTGTAATGTTTGCCCCCAGTTAAAAGAGGCGTTATCGATGTTAATTGTTGGATTTGGCGGTGCAGTTAATTGACCGTTGGTATAATTAATAGCCTGCCAATTAGCGCCCAGGTCAAAACTTAAGGAAGGAAAAGCAGGATTGCTGTTAATGCTAGTTTTAGCTTGGAGACCGAGATTAGCGTTAGCAGTTAAGGTAGCATTGAACAAATCTGCTAACTGATAGTTACCACCAAGTTCTGAGAGAGTTAAGCGAGATCCATCATTCGCACCTCCCAAATTATCCAAATCCTTCAAATTGACGGCTAATTTAGCCTCAGCTTTAGTGGGTTTTTGAGGATTATTATTCAGGTCAAGTTGTAAAACGCCTAAATTAGCTTGCCCCTTAGAGTTGTCATCTATTCCGGCGTCAAAATTAGCTGTAAGCTTGGTTTTGTTGGTATCTATGAAGCAACCAAAATCTTTATGAACACCCACAGCGATCGCCAAATCAAAATTTGCTGTGGATTTAGCTTTCCCATCCGTAGTCAAACCTAATCCAGGCATCCCTAAATTTTGGGCTAAATTAGCATCGCTTTGATATGCTTTACCCAGAGTAATTAGTAAAGTGCTTTCCTCTTGAGTAGAATTGCGATCGACTTTGACGTTGAAATCAGATCCAAGTACATTGCCCAGAGTAGTTTCTAACTGATCTGTAGTTTGATTTACCCCATTTTTAACCGCATCGACTAGCTTATTTTTGAAGCTGTCAATAAAATTGGGGGCAATGTTCTTCAGGGAACCAACTATGGGTAGTTTAATTGTGTTTAGCTGGTCGTCAAGGATGTTTTCAAGTTTGTTCAATCCAGCTTCTAAGCCACACCAATTATTCTGTGTGTTGATGATAGCAGGGGGTGTCGGTGTCGGCGGCGTCGGCGGCTCGACTATAACTGGTGTCGGTGTCGGTACTTGTGGCGTCGGTGTCGGCGGCTCGACTATAACTGGTGTCGGTGTCGGTACTGGTGGCGTCGGTGTCGGCGGCTCGACTATAACTGGTGTCGGTGTCGGTACTGGTGGCGTCGGTGTCGGCGGCTCGACT
>NZ_JAUBTU010000097.1:0-26869 GCF_036705085.1 Microcoleus sp. B6-A1 | reverse complement strand
TTCAGATCGCACTCACTTTTTTCACTTCTCTATTTTATTGTGATCGCATTCCTCTTTAAAAACTGTCCGGAGTATTGCGATACCACTCAATCCATAAATTGTAATTAATCTAGTCTTATCTTCTAAAATCCATTCTTTAAGAATATGAATTTCTGAATTACGCCCGTAATTATAGTTTAATTCTGGTGCTGTTGTTAGATCAATGATTGGGAGTTGATTTTGGACTTGGGAAGAGGGCGATCGCTTTTCTATATCCTCTAAAGATTGAGAATTTTCTCTACAAATATTAACATGACTATTAATATAATTACTAATAGTGTGGGAAGCATTACCGAAATTATTGATAGTAGAACCAGCTTTATTTTCTAAAATAGAACGAACATTCTTTTGTTCAATATCTTCTGAAAAAACATCGGAGAGAAGTTTCCATAATTTTGCTCCCTCTCTTTTAATGTGATCGTAACTATAACCATTATTTCCCGCAATTTTATGAAAATTTTGACGTTGTAAAACACTTTCTAATATAGATTTTTGTAAAGAATCAAGATGTTGTCCTGTTTTAGCGAATACCTGTTCATCGTGCGACCCGTTTCCGCGAAAACGGAAAGCCTAGCGGCTTAAAGTGTAGGCGGAGCAAGGAATCAGCCTTTCGTATGGGCTGAAATGAACCTTGACAACTTAACGACCTTGAGGGTGTAAGTCCCTCCCCACAGGTGCAGTGGTGAAAGCATTACCCCTATTTCTAGGCGTAGCAACCCTAGAGGTAAAGCGGGGTAAAAAGGAGGTAACTCGGCAACCTAACTGAGAATCCCTTCGAGCAGGAATCCATGAGCAGCGCAAGCGAAGATGTGTCTAAACCATCGTTAGGTATAACCAGTGAAATAGGTTGATCACACTGGGAGTCCCAAAAGGGCAAGGATAGGGAGTTGGCGGGCGGTGAGCCGACCAACAAAGCATTTCCCATAAACCCGGTGAATAGCATCGCTCTAAAGATTCAATCAATGGTCGTTAGGAACGGGATAACCCCCATACATCTCTCACGAAGGTCGATGCCTGAGTAGGTAGCTAGCCAGATGATGTACGGGGTCAGGATTGAATCAAAAGCCAATGCCTCGCTGTAATGGCGAGGATACGCTGACAGATTCACGATTGTTTGGAAATGAATAGGAACAAGTAGCAATGAATACGTCTAATACTGAGTCAATAAAGACAGAAGTGGAATGGAAGGATATCAACTGGAAAAAAATACAGAGGATAGTCTTTAAGTTGCAAAAGCGCATATTCAAAGCCTCTCAACGTGGGGATGTCAAAGCAGTCCGTAGGCTTCAAAAGACTTTGATGAGGTCTTGGTCGGCTAAGGCACTAGCCGTTCGTCGGGTAACTCAGGATAATCGGGGCGTGCGACGTGAGGTCGTACATTAGGCGCATCTGCGCTGAATAACTGGAGAGCCGCCTCTCCCGGAGAACTCTCTCTCTCCGTCCCCACATAAAAGAGTGTCGCACTCCGCCTACAACAGAAGTAAGTAATGAACCTGTTGGAATGCAAGGCATGAAAGCCCCGCAACTGATAGCCTAATTCGGTGAAAGGGCAAGGGGAAGACTGAAAAGGGTTAACGTTATGTGAATCACCGTAGATTCCGTTATGTCTAAAGAGTGAAATCAGGCTGATACACTCTAGCCAAAAAGGCAAGTGAGTAGGTTACTGGCAGCGCCTTGTGGCTAGTAACGAGAGAGCGAAACTCTCACCGGAATATAGGTGGAACCCAAATCGGTCGAAGGTTAAATGTACGAAACACGATAAACCCTATGGATTCTCAAGCCAGGTCGATGGCATGAGTAGGTTGACCGTAAGGAAAACGGAATTATCCAGAGGGTAGGGGATGCTGGAGAAAGCGAACGCTTCTGGTAATGCGGAAGATAGGGGTTCAGGCTTTGCCCCGCATCGAAAGATGGCAGACTTCCAGCGGGTCTTCAACGGTAAATTTTGCGTAAAGGAATTGAACCAACGTGAAAGATAGAGTCAGCAATGACATCGGAACGAAGGAACCGCTCAAGGGGTGGGCATCCATCAATTGGAAGCTCATCAAAAAGCGTGTCAGAAACCTGAGACGGAGAATCTACCGAGCAGCCCAGAACGGTCAGTGGAATAAGGTTAGAAGCCTCATGAAACTGATGCTTCGCAGTTACTCCAACCTGCTATTGTCAGTGCGAAGAGTCACTCAAGAAAACAAAGGGAAACAGACGGCTGGCATCGATGGTCAGACGGCTCTAACTCCAGAGGAAAGAGTGAAATTGGTCAGAGAAAGTAAAGAATACACCTTATGGAAAGTTCGCCCAACGAAAAGGGTATACATACCGAAAGCTAACGGAAAACAAAGACCATTAGGTATCCCGACAATCAAAGACCGAATAGCACAGGCAATTGTTAAGAATGCCCTAGAACCAGCCTGGGAAACCAGATTTGAAGCCCAGTCCTATGGCTTCCGCCCAGGCAGAAGTTGCCATGACGCAATTGAGCAGACATGGATAAGACTAAACGCTCAGGGAAATGACAGATGGATACTGGACGCAGATATAAAAGGGGCGTTCGACAATATTAGCCACGAATACCTGCTCAATGCCATAGGAGAAATCCCTGGTAAAGAGCTAATCAAACAGTGGTTAAAAGCAGGATATGTAGAGGCGGAAATATTCCACGATACAGAAAGCGGAACGCCACAGGGAGGGATTATAAGTCCCCTTTTGGCAAATATAGCTCTCGACGGAATGGAAAAACTCCTAAGCCAATATAAAAAGACGAAGGAGTACAAATATACCGACTCAACAGGTAGAAAAAGAACAGAGAGGGAACACAAACCCAAATATGGGTTTGTTCGCTACGCTGATGACTTCATCATCACCGCAGAAAATCGTGAGGATTTGGAAGCCATTAAACCCATCCTAGAAGAATGGCTAAATCAGAGGGGTTTAAAACTTAATGCGGATAAAACCCAAATCACTCATATTAATGAGGGCTTCAATTTCTTAGGGTTCAATGTCCGACATTACAAGGGTAAATGCTTAATTAAACCGCAAAAAGAAAAGGTCAAAGAATTCCTGTCTGGAATTCAACAATGGCTGAATCAACACAAAACGGTAAAAGCAACGGCAGTTATCCAGCACCTTAGCCCAATCATTAGAGGATGGGGGAACTACTACAAGCACAAGGTCAGTAAGGAGACGTTTTCTTACGTAGACTACCGAATATGGCAAATGCTGTGGAAGTGGTCGCTAAGAAGACACCCGAAAAAGGGGAAAGGTTGGGTAGCCCAAAAATACTTCAAAACAATCAACGGGACGAAGTGGAACTTTGCCCAACCCTTCTTGAACAGACATGGTAGGGAAACATTAATAACCCTGCCGAAGCTGGCATACATCCCCATAGTACGCCATGTCAAAGTCAAAGACACGGCATCTCCCGACGACCCAACACTCACCAAATACTGGCAAGACCGCCAATCCAAATACGGGAAATCGTACTGGGCCAAAGGCTCAAAACTCTATAACGTAGCGGTTAACCAAAATTGGAAATGTCCAGTATGCGGTGAACACTTGTTCAATGGAGAAGAACTGCACACCCATCACAAGATTCGGGTGAAAGACGGAGGCACGGACAAAGCGGAAAACCTTGTCCACCTTCACAAAGCCTGTCACAGGCATGAACATACAGGCAAACGTTCTGAGGTTTTGGAGGCTTGAGCCGGATGATGGGAAACTGTCAAGTCCGGTTCTTAGGGGAGGGAGATACGGCGACGTATGCTCTCTTACCCGACAAGAAGACGGCTGGAATAGATGGGATTAAGAGTTTAATCCCCAAACAAAGGCTAGAACTTGTACGCCAACTGAGGTTAAACCAAAAGGCTAAACCTGTCAGGAGAGTCTGGATTGACAAACCTGGTAGAGACGAAAAACGCCCGTTAGGGATACCCACAATGAACGACAGAGCATCCCAAGCTCTGGTAAAAGCAGCCTTAGAGCCGGAATGGGAAGCAAAATTCGAGCCAAACAGCTACGGATTCCGACCAGGGCGGTCATGCCACGACGCAATCGAAGCAATATATGGAGCAATCAAGCAGAAGCCGAAATACGTGCTAGATGCCGACATTGCCAAATGCTTCGACCGAATAAACCATGAAGCGCTGCTAGAAAAATTAAATACATTCCCCACCATCCGCCGTCAAATTCGGGCATGGTTGAAAGCGGGAGTGATTGACTGGAGCGAATACGCTAATCGCAATAAAAAGAAAGGGTTCAGTCAATCATCTGAGGGAACGCCGCAAGGCGGGGTTATATCGCCCTTGCTAGCAAACATCGCCCTCCACGGCTTGGAAAATCGGCTACTCCAATACGTTGAAACCGTAGAGATGAAAAATAACTACGGCAGACAACAGAGCAAACGCTCTAAGCGAATGACCCTAACAGTAGTTCGCTATGCTGATGACTTTGTAATTCTACACAAAGATAAAGCCGTCGTCCAAAGATGTATGCAGATAACAGCAGAATGGCTCAGTGGCATTGGCTTGGAATTAAAACCCGAAAAAACCAGACTCTCACACACTCTAGTTGATGAAGGAGGCAACATAGGGTTCGACTTCCTCGGATTTAATGTTAGACAGTTCGAGGTAGGGGAGTATGCGTCTAAGCAGGGATTTAAAACCATCATCACACCATCCAAGGAAAAGCTGAAAGTCCATCTATCTAAAGTAGGCGACCTAATCGATAAGCACAAAGGTTCATCGCGAGATGCCTTAATTGCAACACTAAACCCCGTGATAAGGGGCTGGTCGAACTATTACAAAACGGTTTGCAGCAAAGATATATTCCAACTTGCAGACCACATCGTCTATCAGCAAATACGAGGATGGGCAATTTACCGTCATGAAAGCGCCGACAAGACTTGGACAACCAAGGGAAATAATAATTGGGTATTCGCCACAAAAAACGGCAAGCATTGTCTAGCCAAGCATGGCGATACTCCAATAACCAGGCACACAAAGGTGAAGGGTGAAAGAAGCCCTTATGACGGAGATTGGGTCTACTGGAGCAAGCGAAAAGGGGAATACCCTGAAACTCCCAAACAATTATCTGAGCTTATTAAAAAGCAAGATGGGAAGTGTTCGCACTGCGGTCTGTACTTCACGTCAGATTGTCTAATCGAAGTACATCACATAGATAGAAACAGAAGCAACAACAAGAAGACAAATCTGACAGCAGTACATAGACATTGCCACGACATTACTCACGCCAAATGGGAACCAAAAGAGTGGGAGATGAGAAGTGATGAATCTTATTTCTAGCCCCCTAACCCTTAATGGGAAAGAGGTACGCATGACAAGCGCCAAACAGTCGAGGAGCCGGATGATGGGAAACTATCACGTCCGGTTTTGCATGGGAGTTCGGGGTAGCGATACCCCGTTCGACCCTACCAGTCCATTTTGACAATTTTTGAATGTCCATATATTTTTAACCTCACTCAATCTTTTTAGTTTCGCCACCAAAACCCACTTTTTGCCACGAAAAGTTAAGTTTTGTAAAAGGTTACTAAAGATTAGCACCCAATGACACTATATCACACCAAGTCCCACTATCAATTTTCCTATTAAATGCCACCCCAGTCTAAAAATTAGAAAGTACAATCTTAAATGTTAACCAATTTTCAAGAATAAATCATATGAAAACACAAACTTTGGATGAAACAGCAAGATCGGTGCCTTTTACCCTAAGTTTTGTAGAGAGACTCGACCAAGCATTGTATGATGAAGCGATTAAGGATTCAGAGATACTAACACAATCCTATGATCCGAAAACTCAAACCTCGAATATTCCTGTTTCCGCTGCTGGTACTTCCTTGACCTATCGTGATACTCTCACCGGTGTTTTTTCGAGTAAAGATGATTCAAAGGAGTCTGATACTTAAAGCTGACAGTGGCATTAGTTGAAAACCACGGGCTTTCTGCATTAAACAACATTGATTATACGGTACGGTGGAGTGCGGGGCATTCTCTCGTACCCCTTTAAGGTGTTAGGGATTGTCAGTAGAAAAAGCCTGATATGAACCATCAATATCAGTTGACCACCAGACCTGATTTATTTCCCAAAAACGATGTGATAAATTAAATATGCTCTTAATTTTTACGAATAAGCAGGATGTCCACAGTGATGAAGTTATTAGAAACCTATATAAAAAAGGGATTGAAGTTTTCAGGTTAAATTCAGAAGATTTGCTTCGGAGATATCAGGTAAATCTTTACATTGATGAAAATGGTTTATGGAATGGAGAGATTACTGACGAACTTGGTAGAATATTAAATTTAGCAAAACTAAAAGTAGCATGGTTGAGAAAACCTGATTTTGATTTTTTTGGTAAAATTGCTGAATCTACAGAGGAACAGTTTATAGCTTCAGAAACAAAGGCTTTTGTCAATATACTATACTCTATACCCAGTATAAAATGGATAAACGATCCATTTATCGCCAATAAAGCAAAAGTTAAATTTCAACAACTTTTACTGGCCAATAAATACGGTATCAAAATCCCCAAAACACTGATAACCACCCAACCAGAAACAGCAAAAGAGTTTTTTATAGAGTGCGGAGAAGAGATTTTAGTTAAAACGATTTATACTGGAAATGTGACGATCGACGGTATCAATCAAGGAATACCGTCAAGAAAGATTGGCAAAGATGATTTTTATAAATTCTATAAAAACATTTCTTTATCGCCTACTCAATTGCAAGAATATATCGAAAAAGCTTTTGAATTAAGGATTACAATTATTGGTAAAAAGGTATTTGCCGTTAAAATCGATTCACAAGCCCATGAAGAGACCAAAATTGATTGGCGACTCCATACTCAAATTAATCCACATTCTATCTTTGAACTACCGGCAAAAATAGAAAAATTCTGCATCGAATTTTTGGAGGAGCAAAAACTATTATATGGGGCGATGGATTTTATTGTGACTCCCAACAATGAATATGTATTTTTAGAAAATAATCCTTTTGGTCAATACCTTTGGCTAGAAATAGAAACAAAAATACCATTAACGGAAGAGATTTGTAATTTATTAATAAGCTATCTTGATGCTTGATTACTGTTTTTTAGGCTTCACTCTTCGAGTATTTTAATTGTAGGGTGCGTCAGGTGAGTTTCTTAAACCATTATTGAAGGTTTAAATATCTGACGCACTTGACTAATTGTGATAATTGCGTAACAGTTGTTACTATTAGCTAACAGCTACAGCCTCCCCCAAAGGATGCTGCTGCAAAACCGCTTGCAAATACTTCCCAGTATAAGACCTCTGATTTGCCGCCACATCCTCCGGCGTCCCCGCCACAATAATCTCGCCGCCCTTATCTCCCCCTTCGGGGCCTAAATCGATCGCCCAATCGCAGCACCGAATCACATCCAAATTGTGTTCGATTACCAAAATTGAATTACCCTTATCCACCAATCTTTGCAGCACATTTAACAAATGGTGAACATCATAAAACGACAAACCCGTCGTCGGTTCATCGATTAAATAAAGCGTCTTCCCAGTAGCGCGGCGCGACAGTTCCGTTGCCAATTTTACCCGCTGCGCTTCGCCCCCAGAAAGCGTCGGCGCCGGCTGTCCCAACTGAATGTAACCCAAACCAACATCAACCAAAGTTTGCAGTCTGGCGCCCGCCCTGGGAATATTTTTAAACATTTCCAAAGATTCCTCTACGGTCATGTTCAAAACATCAGAAATCGACTTGCCTTTGTACTTAACTTGCAGCGTTTCGCGGTTGTACCTTGCACCCTTGCAAACCTCACACTGCACGTAAACATCGGGCAGAAAATTCATCGAAATCACATTCACGCCTTGGCCGCCGCAAGCTTCGCACCTTCCCCCTTTCACGTTAAAAGAAAACTGCCCCGCTTTGTAACCTCTGGCCTTCGCTTCAATGCTTTCGGCAAACAAATCCCGAATCACATCAAAGACTCCCGTGTAAGTAGCGGGATTAGAGCGCGGAGTACGACCGATGGGAGATTGGTCAATTACAATTACTTTATCAACCACATCCTCTAGAGAGCGTTCGCCTTTAGTTTTGAGGGCGTCCATATCGGGTGGTAAAGGTACTTTTTTGGTGATATAGTGTTGCAGCGACGGGTACAGCAATTCATTGATTAAAGTGGATTTTCCCGAACCGGAAACGCCTGTCACGCAGACGAGTTTTCCCAAGGGAATTTCTACATCAATATTTTTTAAATTGTTGCGCGTCGCATTTATGATTGAGAGAGCTTTGCCGTTGCCTTTTCTTCTTTCATTAGGGGTTTCAATTACTCGCTTACCCGACAAATAAGCACCAGTCAAAGATTCCTCTGCCCTTAGCAAATTTTCTAAACTTCCTTCCGATATAATTTTGCCACCGTGAACGCCGGCGCCGGGCCCGATATCGACAATGTGGTCGGCCGCTCGCATGGTTTCTTCATCGTGTTCTACGACAATCAAAGTATTGCCTAAATCGCGCAATTTTGTTAAGGTTTGCAGCAGGCGAAAGTTGTCTCTTTGATGCAGTCCGATGCTCGGTTCGTCCAAAACGTAGAGAACACCAGTCAAACCAGAACCGATTTGAGTCGCCAGCCGAATTCGCTGCGCTTCTCCGCCAGAAAGCGTCATTGCTGCGCGGTCTAAGGTCAGGTAATCTAACCCGACATCGAGCAAAAATTGCAGCCTTGCTTTGATTTCTCTCAGGGCTAAATCGGATATTTGGAATTGCCGATCGCTCAATCCCAAATTATTTACTCGTTCCCGACATTCGCGAATCGAAATACTGGTTAAATCTACAATTCCGTACTGTCCCAACCGCACCGAAAGCGCCTCGGGTTTCAAGCGTTTGCCGTGACAAACCTCGCAAGAGCGATCGACCCGATACTGTTCCAACTTCTGCTTAATCAAATCAGAACCAGTATCGTCGTACTGGCGCTGCAACATGGAAATCACGCCATTAAAATCTCTCCTAAAATCGGTGGTGTTGCCGTCTCGCTTCTTACTTTCTGAGGTTCCCTTGGACTCATTGCCGTACAAAATTACCCGCTGGTGTTCGGGCTTTAATCGATACCAAGGAGTGTCGATATCAAACCCGCAAGTATCAGCAATACTGCAAAGCAAAGAGAGATAATAGGAATTGTCTTTGTCTGACCAAGGCGCGATCGCACAATAAAGAGGCGCTTTCTCGTCGGGAACTACCAACTCCGGCGCAAAAGTCCGCAAACTCCCCAAACCGTGACAGTTTTGGCACGCGCCGTAGGGCGAATTAAACGAAAATAACCGGGGGGAAAGTTCTTCCATTACTGCGCCGTGTTCGGGACAAGCAAAGTTTTCAGAAAATACGATCGGCCCCTGTGGTTGAGAATTTTCTTCAGTCGGTAACTCTTCAATTATCGCAATTCCCTCAGAATGGCGCAAACAAGTTGCCAGAGAATCAACTAAACGTTCTTCTAAACCGGGTTTTTTAATTAACCGATCGACAACTATCTCGATATTGTGCGTATGATTTTTATCTAATTCGATATTTTCCGAAAGTTCTAAAATTTCTCCGTTAACTTTGACGCGAATAAATCCTTCCGCAGCTAAACTCGACAATAATTTGCGGTGAGTGCCTTTTTTTCCGCGCACAACTGGTGCCAGAAGGTGAAAGCGAGTGCCGTCGGGAAGTGCCATGACTCGATCGCACATTTCATCAATTGTCTGCGGCGCAATGCACCGATCGCAAATCGGACAGTGCGGTTCGCCGGCTCTGCCGTACAGCAATCTGAGATAATCGTAAATTTCTGTAACAGTGCCAACAGTCGATCGCGGGTTGTGAGAAGTTGACTTTTGGTCGATCGAAATAGCCGGACTCAACCCCTCGATCGCGTCCACATCCGGTTTGTCCAACTGTCCCAAAAACTGGCGCGCGTAGGCGCTGAGAGACTCGACGTAGCGGCGCTGGCCCTCGGCAAAAATTGTATCGAAAGCCAGGGAAGACTTACCAGAACCGGAGACACCAGTAAAAACGATCAGGCGATCGCGCGGCAGTTCCAGATCGATATTTTTCAGGTTGTGCTGTCTCGCACCGCGAACCCGAATAGTATTTTGGTTGTGAGAGTGAGAATTCGTCACATTATGCCCGTTGCGGGATGCACTTGGCTGGCTGTTTGAGGTTTCGGCGCGTTGGGACATGAGAGTAGTGCAAAACAGTGCTTAACCATCTTAGCGCTGCCGATCGAATAGCTGGCATCCAAACTCAAGAATATCAAAGAATTGTCAAATAAGTTTCCGTCGGCCCGTCGGGCAAAACCTTCAATCTTTGATTTTTCAAATCGACTTCAATTCCCAGCGCTTCCATCGGAATCACCCCTAAAAGTGGAGTTTTTCCCTCTGGCAATTCTAAACACTCAAAAGTCCCTTCGCGGCCGCACAGAGAAATCGAAGCATCCCGAAAAATCCTCGCCTCACTAATGCCCGTGGCTGTTTCCACAACCACTTGCTTGAGGATTTTCAAACCCAGTCTGGCAATCACATCTTTAGGCAAACACAAAGTTGTCGCGCCCGTATCCACCAAAACATTTTCTAGAGTAACAGACCTGACTTGCTCGATGGGAATCAGACCATCCTCTGCTTTAGCTTCATCGATCCGATTCGTAATTACTAGGGTTGTGATAACTTTTCCCATTGGGGTTTCCGTAGTTGCTTCCATTACGTTCAAATTATCATAAATTGCTGCTTTAATTTTAGCACATATTTCCACAAATTGTAGGGCGATGCACTCCCCCTTCTGCACCGCCCACCTGACGAATAATTCTGGCTAAACTATCAAATTATTGCACACCAATAAATTTGTGAGTTTGCAAAGATAGCCTGTAACTAGGATTTTGTTTCAGCAATTCCAAAATAATCGGGATCGCTGAGCTTTTAGAGTTCCATTCTGGTTGCAAAAAAACCGGAACATTCACATTATTTTCCAAATACTGGTGATAAAATTCAACTTCTTCGCCAGTGCTAATCACCAACTTAATTTCATTAGCTCTAGTCCAGAAAAGCTCTTGCACCGGATATTTAGGATTGACGTGTTCCTTCGGAGAAAGAGTAATCCAAGCCTGCGGGGAAACATCCTGCCAGCAAGCGCCCGAAGTTTCAATACTCACCTGCTTGTCAGCTTCTAACAAAGCTTCAACTAACTCAGGCAAATCCCCGTGTATAAAAGGTTCGCCGCCAGTAATGACTACCCTCGGAGACTGCAATTGAGCGAGCAATTGGGCGATCGACTGCGGCACAGACGGCAAACCTTTGCCCCCATTTTCGTAGCCTGTGTCACACCAAGGACACCGCACAGGGCAACCGGCCAATCTGATAAAATCAACTAAAGTCCCCGTCCAGTAACCTTCGCCTTGAACAGTACACTGAAAAGTTTCGTGAATTGGTAATTTTAGTTGTAAATTAGACACCCGAAGTTACGCCTCAAATCAATTAATTACGTTGTTTAGATATAATATTCTTAAATTGTTATTTCTTCGCGGTTTGCAGCAAATAAAAACAGTCCTGAACCTATAAACTGGGTTTCTGAAAAAAAATTATCCGTTTTATCCCAGAAGCTTGACCCAGCCAAAAAACGGATACCGTGCCACGTACTCCTGTCGTGGAAAGATAAAAATTTTAGAACCTAGTTCAATCTCCCAGATTGCATCTGTGGGGTAAATCTAAAATCTAAAATCTAAAATCTAAAATCGACTGACTCAGCAATCCGGTTTCTTCATAGCTTTGGTATGAGTCCTTAGAAATCCACCACAAACCGCAAACAACTCTTTAATTATCCTGTTCAGGTTCCATCAGAGTAGCCCAACGGCGTTTTAATGCCAAAGTCAGTCCGTCAGCAATGGGGACAACACTGAGGGTAACTCTGGCATCGTTACGCAATTTGTCGTTGAAACTACGAATGGCCAGGGTGCTTTCGTCTTGTACTTGAGGATCGGCAACTCGTCCAGACCACAGAACATTGTCAATTACAATTAAACCGCCATTGCGTACAAGTTGCAGCGATCGCTCAAAATAAGCCTCATAATTTTCTTTATCGGCGTCGATGAAGGCAAAATCAAAGGTTCCAGCTTGTCCCTCGGCTATTAGTTTGTCGAGAGTATTTATTGCTGGGCCCAACTGCAAAGAAATCTTATTAGCCACGCCCGCAGCTTCCCAATAGCGTCGTGCGATCGCAGTATATTCCTCGCTGACATCGCAGGCAATAATTTGACCGTTAGGAGGCAGCGCTAAAGCTACGCACAGCGAGCTATAACCAGTAAAAACGCCAATCTCTAAGGTTTTTGTCGCTCCCATAAGCTGCACCATGAGCTCCATAAACTGACCTTGTTCGGGAGCAATCTGCATCATCCCCATAGGATGTTTAGCAGTTTCTTCCCGTAGTGAAGCGAGAATATCTGGCTCCCGCAGAGAAATAGATAACAGATAATCGTAAAGTTGATGTTCTAGGCCAAGAGTTGAGTTCGCCATCGGTTTGTCCTTGCTGCTGACTTTTGATTTTAGATTGTAGACGCGCAGTTAATGGAAATCGGAGACTGTAGAGTTAATTTTGGCACCTATTTTGCTGTGACTGATGGCAGGTTGCAGTAGCAGTGTCTCGGTTACGCAGAGGCAACTTGCAAAACGCGCGATCTACTTCCAAATCAGTTTATCTCAGCCACAGGTGATTTAGCACCTCTGGAAAATAAAAATGGATAGAGGGGAGCGTTTTGAGATTCCTGCTTTTTTAGCACCGCGTAACGCCGTTAGCGATACCAGTTCAAAAAATGAATGCAACTATATACAATCTGCAAACCCATACATAATCAGCCATTTCCCATCTCAAATCTCAAATGGTATGAGTTGGGCAGAAAGTGACCGAAAGCATCCAGGATACAAGCCCCCGGATTCATCTCGCGCAAGTCAATGCTTCAATTCTTTAATCTAAAATCTAAAATCTAAAATCGATTGACTTCATCCTGATTACTAACTAGACGAACTGCGAAAAACATAAGTATGTCATTGCCAGTGAAATGAAGCAATCCCAAAGGTTGTGATTCGTTTACATTTTGTTACATTGTCATTTTTTTTGTGTCGTTCTACTTAATCGTCAATGAGTAATTATTGAGGACTTATATCATGTCCGATCGATTATCCCTAATACGGTAGGGGCGGGTTCACGAACAATATCTGCCAATAATTGACAATCTCAAAAACCCGCCCTTTTAATCGATCCCAAACCAAAAAACCGTTTCCTTTAACTATTATGGATGGGTTCAAGCCCGTGTATGTTCTTGGAACAAACCAGGCGTCTGGAAACCCTTGTCTCCCGGAGTATTACTAATCACTAATAAACTGGGTTCAATAGGACGATTTCTTAACTGTCACACCTTATGAATCCATACCTAAACAATCTACCCCAAATCTCAACTACCTTCCACGATTGAGGTAGAGCAAGCATTTGTGGGAAAAAACAGGTTGATCGCAACCCTTGACCTGCACTTTTACTCATAACTAATGAACCGGGATTAATAGGACGCTCACTTAACTGTCACAGTTTATTACTCCAGACCTAAACCACCTACCCACAATCAAAACAACATTCAACCAAGGCATCGCTATGTATTACACTTTCGCAGGTTTTGGTGCCGCCACAGGCATATTTTTGTTGCTAGTTTTTGCCATTCTGCAATGGCTGCACGTCTCGGCCGGCAGTTTTATTGATTGGGTAATTGCCATTGCTAGTTTTGAATGGCTGTTGCTGATAGTTACAGTTCCCTGGAATATCCATTTTGAAGCTAAAGAAGTTTTAGCGCAAGCCGCAGAATCGACTAAAAAAAACATTGCTGTCGATCAGGAACAAGTCAAATACGTTACTGTATTAGTTAGCCGATCGCTCTTTGTGGCGATCGCACTTCACCTGTTTAGCGCGATCGCACTTTACGCCCTAGCCGCCGCCGGAATTAGTGCTATTGGCTATCTCAGTTCCGCTGCTGCACTGCTGTTAACTGTACTGCGTCCAGCTATCCGAGGTTATCAGTATTTAGCCCAGCGGCTGACAACTATCCGCCGCCAATTTTTGTACCCCCGTGAAGATATTGTCGAACTCCGCAGCCGCTTTGCACAATTAGAATCTACAGTTAGAGATTTGAGCAATCAATTAAGTTCAGACAATCCGAATTCGTGGGTGGCTGTCCAAAATCGGGAACGGGAAGCTATGAGAAGAGAATTAACTACTTTATCCGCATCTCTACAATCTTTGCAAGCGACAAATCAGGCAGAGCACACTAAACTGAGAAGAGATGCAGAAAGTGCGATCGCCCAACTCACCGATGACGGACAATTTCTCAACCACGTCCGCGAAATCATCCGCTTCTTTAAAGAATCGTAAAGTCAGTTGATAGTTGACTGTTGACAGTTGTCTGTTGACAGTTGACTGTTGTCTGTTGTCATTAGTTACCAATGCCCGATGCCCGATGCCCAATTCCCAATTCCCAATCTTTAGATAGATGCCAAATAGTCGCAAATAGTGAAATTTTTAATAAAAACAGAATTTTCTCACTCTTGAGGAAGACTCAATAAAGGTATTTTCCCTAACCGCAATTTTTCGCAAACTATAACCAAAGATAGTTTGTGAATGAGCTAGCTTGGGATTAATATTTAAACATAAGCCAAAGACCTTTTTGAAAAGATAACTCAGGAATAAATCATGACTAATCGCCAACCCATACCCCCCAAAGAAGAAGTTAGCAAATCAACACCGGCCGACGAACAAATCGAAGCCAATATGGAAGCCCCCCACTACGACAGGGGCATTACTCCTGCGGAGACAGCAGCGCGGCAAGAACGGGAAGGCTCTAACTTCATGCACACAACCACCGAAGCGAAGCAGAAAAGTGCAAAAACTGATGACCAAACCGATGACGAAAGCATTCACACTACAGATGGTTATACAGTAGACAAAGAAGGTCTGGTTAACAATTACGCGATCGAACCGGAAATGTACATCAACGAACCGGGCGATTTGAGAGCAAAAGAAGAAGCCGAAGCCGCAGAACGCGCTCGAATTCTCGCAGAAATCAAAGATAAAAAAGGCGAGGAAGGAAAACTGACAATGGATGCAGACACCCGTGGCAAAGGGCCGGGCATTATCTAGATTGTGTGGTTGGTAGTTGCGTTTCAGCGCGCGAGGTTGCAACTACTGCAAAGCACAGGGGCGGGTTTTTATAGTTCCGGCAATTATCGATCGATATTTCCGGTACAACCCGCCCCTATTTTGTTTTCCACATCTGTTTTTTGATTTGAGATGTTACATCTTACATCTTGCACCAATATCAATAATCATGTTTTGGGCTGGGTCTCCTGCCCGACCCCTACTCCTCACAATAAAACTCATTCTTTGTGGAACAGGCCGGAAACCCTTTTCTTGAGAATGGTGCAAGATGTGAGTTACATCTGAGATATTGCACCATTCTCAATTACTTGTTTAGGAACAGGCTTTTCGGCCTGTTCCACAAGAGATGAATTTTTTTGTGGAACAGGCCGAAAAGCCTGTTCTTCAGAATGGTGCAAAGTGTGAGTTACATCGTACATCTCTCAATTACCGTATCAATCGGCGAGTTTTCACACCCAGCTCAAAAACCCCTTAAAATTCCTCAAGCTTTAACATTTTCCCTCAGCCAATTAAACTTAGCCTCAGCTAGCGCCAAATTTTCCAGAACGTTAGGATTGATATCCTCTCGTTCAAATTCTGGTTGATCTAATTCAATATTGCGACCATATTCTATATGTCGGATCGTACCGCGCATCCTGTCTGCCAGACACAGTGAAATTCCATAATAAAACCGGGATGCAAAGCCCATATCGTTTTGAAGTTTGATGACTAACTGCCGCCTAGGAATTGCCAGCAAGTGAGTTTCTTCGATCGCCTTTACCGTTGCCAAAGGAGGGCGAGCGTCAATGAAAGAGACTTCTCCCACCAGTTCTCCGCTGGCTATTTTAGCGAGTTCTCTAGTCCGCTCAGCCTCGATCAAAACGCTCAAACTCCCATTTAAAACAATGTAGAGCGCATCTATCTGTCTCCCTTCATGGATCAAAATCCCGCCCGGTTCGAGAACTTCCTTTTTGCCTTTTTGGACGATCCAGTTGATATCGTCATTATTTAACTGGCTCAAAATAAAAAGTGCTTTTTTTCTGCTGCTGTCGGCCATAAGTTTTAGCTCTCGATCGCTTCTTTATATAAAATTTAGATGGGCGCGAGCGCAACTTCTTCCGAAGCAGTCCTCGCAGAATACAGTTTTTTTATCCTGCCTAACTTCTTCGCAAAACCCCTATCGAGCAGGCTTTGCCCATAGCAGATGAATCACACTGAATCATAATCTCTAAATACTAGCATTTGTTAAACAATCTTCTTTAACTCGATCGACCTCCCCAACCTCCCGCGAAATTCCCGTCTCAAAAGCAATTGGGTTAACCCGCCCAGCTTTGGTGCCGGATGGGGCGCGGTAGACAATGCTCCGCGCCCAGTCTTGCTCACTAAATCGATCGCAAATCAGGATAGCCGGCCAACATATCGTCAGCAGTCAGAGTGTCCCCGTTCGCTTGAGGAGTCCACAGCACCTCAACCGCCAGCAACTGCTCGCTCGATACTCCCCCAATCTGACGCAAAGCTTGGCGCAAATCTTCAGAGTTTTTCACTGCTGGCAATTGCAATTTACCTTGAGTACCGACAATCACCGTCACCACAATAAATTCCCCAGGATCTGAATTCAAATCAGAAGCAACCAGCGCCCCATTTTCCTGCAAACCAGGCAGGATATTGCTGCTCCCTGCTTGTCGGAGCTGATTGTTATAATTCGAGAGCGTTTCTTCAGTAAATTTGCTGCGTTCTGCCAAAGAAAATTGATTAAACTTAGCTTCGGCTGCTTCCAAGCGAGTTTGCACAGATTCAGCGCCCGCGTAAACCCAGTATTCAGGATGCCGCAGCAGCGCCAGAGTAGATTCTTGCAGCACTTGAGCACGACCTGCCGCTGTATCGGTATCCGCTTTTCGCGCTAGGGAGTCGAGTTCGGCTTGCAAACCCCGGGCCTCTGCTAGCAAACCAACTTGCAAGCGGCCGACAGATACGGTGGTAGTGGGGGCGCTGTTGCCGAGTTCGTCAGTTGATCCCCCGGCGCGGCGGAAGCTTTGGACAAGGAAATTAGCAATCGAGATAAAAATCAAAATCGAGAACAGGCCGCCAAACCCGCCCCCAAAGCCAAAAAACGGCAGCAAGAACGGGAAACCGAAGCCGCCTCCAAAGCCGCCACCCGGGTAGTAGCCTCCTCCCGACGGCGCGTAAGTGCGACTAGGAGACGAGTAACTGCGCGCCGGAGCCCTAAAAGATCCGCCCCCGATGCGTCCTCCGCTGCGAGCCGCCAGAGCTCCGTCAGCGTTACCGAGGGCTAGCGTCAGTACCAGACCGATCGCAAATAGTGATTTCAAAAGCGGTTTGATCTTTGAAATTAGTTGCTTGTACATAAGACCGTTACTATTCGATACATTTATAATTTACAGTCTATCCTCGCGAATGGGCAGCCTGGTTATAGGTATGAAGCCAGCGAGATATCCGTACCAACGGATCCCACAAGCAGCGTTAGGGTTCAGTCTGCAAACCAGACAAGGACTCTTTGTCCTGACTGCAAACCACAGACATCAAGGCTTTTACAGAAGTTTACTTAAGTCCAGGGCGATCGGCCAACAATAAGCTCTAGACTTTTAAAGAAGCGCCACGAGTCCTAGAAAACAGGGCTTTATCTACCGTAAAAAAAACATTATGTTTCCAACTCACCGCCCCCGCCGCCTCCGCAACCATCCCCAACTCCGCCGGATGGTACGCGAAAATATCTTGACAACCAGCGATTTAATTTACCCCCTATTTGCCGTACCGGGGGAAGCTTTTGCTAAAGAAGTCACATCGATGCCGGGAGTTTACCAGCTATCGGTAGACAAAATAGTAGAAGAAGCAAAAGAAGTCTACGACCTCGGCATTCCCGCTATTATTTTATTCGGCATTCCCGCAGACAAAGATACAGACGCGACAGGTGCTTGGCACGATTGTGGCATCGTTCAACAAGCGACGGAAGCCGTTAAAAAAGCCGTACCAGATTTAATCGTCATGGTCGATACTTGTCTGTGCGAATATACCAGTCACGGTCACTGCGGCTATTTGGAAGTCGGAGATTTAAGCGGCCGCGTCTTGAACGATCCCACACTAGAATTGCTGAAGAAAACCGCTGTTGCTCAAGCTAAAGCCGGTGCAGATATTATCGCCCCTTCGGGAATGATGGACGGTTTTGTCGGAGCAATTCGCGAAGGATTGGACTCCGCTGGATTTGAAGATATTCCCATCATGTCTTACGCGGCAAAATATGCCTCAGCTTATTATGGCCCATTCCGGGATGCGGCCGATTCTGCTCCGCAATTTGGCGATCGGCGCACCTATCAAATGGATCCAGGAAACGGCCGCGAAGCTCTGAAAGAAATTGCTCTCGACATTGCCGAAGGCGCAGATATGCTCATGGTTAAACCAGCTTTAGCTTACATGGACATCATCTGGCGCGTGAAGGAAGCAACTAATCTGCCAGTTGCTGCTTACAACGTTTCTGGGGAATATGCGATGGTGAAAGCCGCCGCCCTCAACGGTTGGATAGATGAAGAAAGAGTAGTGATGGAAACTTTGACAGGATTCAAGCGTGCTGGTTGTGATTTGATTTTGACTTATCACGCCAAAGACGCCGCCCGCTGGCTGCAAAACTGATTCACTCGATTTGAGATTAGAGATTAAAGAATTGACTCCACAGCACAATCTTCGGGTGTTTTCGTGGAGTCAACACCTCTCTCGATAGATGATTTTTGAGCAATTAGGCAAGACACTAGCTATAGCTTACGCTTACCGATAAACGACGCCTCGAAACCGGATTTTTACCGTTTCAGTGGGCTGTAACTGAGATATTGCACCATTCTCAGGAACAGGCTTTTCGGCCTGTTCCACAAAGAGTGAATTTTCTTGTGGAACAGGCCGAAAAGCCTGTTCATAAAAAGCTTATTGAGAATGGTGCAACATTATTTCAGTTGTAACGAAGTATTGCTATGAAAAAACCCGGTTTCTCTGTAGACAAACTCCCAACCCCTAAAAAATCAGTCATTCCCATCTAAAATCTCTAATCTCAAATATCAAATGGTATGAGTTTTGACACTCCCCAGCCTAAAGGCGTGGGGATTCTTAATTCATCGACTAACCTTTAAGCGCCATGTCCTCGTGGCAATTCTTAAACTTTTCAACCGTAGGAAATACTACCAATTGACGAGCTTAACTCACAACACCCCAGAGGGTCTGTCTCCAAAAGCGTACTAGGATAGTGAACCTAGAGTTCGGATATGCCCTACCCTACCTAACAAATGAAAAAGTTCTTTGTTTTCTGGTAACGAGGATGTATTAATCCCCTAGCTGTTTTAAGAGTTTTCGCCGCTCTGTGTCCCCAGTTTGTGCCTAAAAGTGTGTCTTAACTGTTTCACGATGGCAAAGGAGTTTAACCTTGACTTTTGCAGTATACTACAAAAAACCAGCAATTCCCTGATTTTTTAGAATAGATTTAAGAAATTAAAGCCGTTCTAGAATAACGGGGTTTTAAACCCAACTTTCCGATAAGTTGGGAATTTTGACTCAAAGACTCTTTTACAAAATTTGCCCCAAAAAGTATTAATAATTACCGAAATTAGTTAAAAAATATGTATGAATAAAAATAGTTTTGTAAATCGGGAATTCAATCATTGATTGTTCCCAAGCAAAATCAACTATACCCGCTAAGACAGTAAAAGTAACACAGTTTAGACACCAATTGAAGGCAGATTGAGCATGAAATCAACGACTAGGGATTCCAGTCACATTCAATTTTGTATAGGTCGCGACCGCGCAGACATCGTACAGATCCAAGAACTATTTAAAGCCGCCGCCTTTTGGGCGAGGGAACGCAAGATAGAAGATTGGGAAATTGCGATCGCCAACAGCGAACCAGTTGTTACAGTTTGGGACGGCTCACGGGCGATCGGCTTTGCCAGAGCCACCTCAGACGGCATCTATCGAGCCACCATCTGGGATGTCGCCATTCACCCGGATTACCAAGGTGCAGGACTCGGCCGTAAGTTAGTGCAAACGGTCTTGAGTCACCCTCGAATGTGCCGAGTAGAGCGAGTTTACCTGATGACAACTTACAAACAAAGCTTCTACGAGCGCATCGGTTTTCAGCAAAACGCTAGCACCACAATGGTACTTGAAAATCAGCTTCTAGAAGAAAATCTCGAATTAGAAATTAGCAACGGCGAATTGCTAACTGCTAATTGTTAAATCCGCACAAAAATTGCACCAAAATCTATAATATGTAGGGTGCGTCGCAGCGCACCTTACTCCCTATTAGACATCTCCAATAATTCTTGTGGAACAGGCATCTTGCCTGTTCAAGACAGGCTTTTCACTCCTATGTCTATTAAATCCCGTAGATTGCTCGTTGCCGAACTTTCTTCATCAGAAAGTTGCCAAAGGAATAGAACACTGAGTCCGGTTAAAATTGCACTCTTCGGACTCAGAAGGCACCGCCAGAACCTCCAACTTTCCGCTCATCAAACTTAAAAGAGTCTGATTCATCAATAACCTCATTCCCGAAGACACCTGAGAATTATCGCTGCTCTTGGTAATATCACACTCCAAATCGTGCTTCAGCAAATCCCAAGACTCGCTCCAAGCACTCACTGAACGCTGATCGTCCACCCAAATGTGAACGTATCCAGATTCCGGCGAAGCATGGGCAGAAACAGAAATACTCCCCTCCTCCATCTGAGCAACTGCAGTATCTACCAAATGTACTAAAACTTGCCTAAATCTCGGCAAATCTGCCAATACATAAATCCCCGGATCTGGCGGCAATATCTCCAAACGAATGCCGCGATTAGCAGCTTGCAAGTAAGTTAAATCATCAACCTCGTCAAAAACCTTAGCTAACTGAATCGGCTCAATATCCATCCTGTCAGTGCCGTGTTCAGTTTTAGCAACAGAGATAATTTCATCTATTAATTTCACCAGCTTGAGTGCCGCGACGTGAGCTTGTTCGACAAACTCTCGTTCCTCAGCAGGATCGTCGCACAAATCCGAGAGAATTAATTGCAGCGTACCAATCATAGTGCTCAGGGGCGATCGCAACTCGTGAGAAGTTCGAGCCAAAAAACCCGCCTTAAATTGGCTCATCTCCGATGCCATCTGATAAGCCAATTGAGTTTGCTTAAGTTGCTCGGAAAGAGCATCAAACTTCTCTAAGTGAATTTCTTGAGGAGGTGGGGCTACTTTGGGCGCCGGTTCGGGCTGTTGCGAGCTTTTTTGCCGCAGGCGCCAAATCAAACTGCTTCCCAAACCCAGCCCCAGTCCCATACCTAAATATATAAAGTTGCTCCAGCCGATCGGCGCCATATTGCTTTGCCTTGGAGTTTAGCTTTTAGCATTCTAACTCGATCGTGCCTTGTCGCAATATTTCCCACCTGCTGCCCGTCCATTTAGCCACAGTCGAAGGCAAACTCGAAGCTGTTGTCGCTGTTGCTAATTCAGAAGGAACTAATGTCAAGACTTCGGGAAACTGAGCCTCAATTTCTGCCACCGATTCCAGAGGCGGCTGGCCGGATAAATTAGCACTGGTAGTAGCCAAAGGGCCTGTCTGCTCTAGAATCTTTAGGGCAAGGGGAAAGTCAGGAACTCGTATTCCGATTGTAGTTGGGTCGATCGAATTCATGGCCGCCGGGACTTTTGGCGAAGCCGGCAGTACCAAAGTTAACGCGCCCGGCCAATAGGATTGGGCCACTTGCTCCCACAAGTTTAACTCTGCTGGACTCCCCTGCACGTAAGGCCACAAAGCCCTCGCCGATGCTGCCATCAAAATCAGGGGTTTGTCTTGACTGCGGCGTTTAGCTGCAAAAATCAACTCCGAGCGATCGGGACGCGCAGCCAAAGCGGGTACAGTATCTGTAGGAAAACTGACGATATAATTACCAGAAATTGCCCCTTGAACTAGGGCATCGATCGCAACTTGTGTCATGCCATTTTAGATTTTAGATTTTAGATTTTAGATTTTAGATTTTAGAAGTACGACATATTTTTGAAACCTACAGACGGTAGGCTAAGGCAAACCGATCGATTCCTGCTAAATCAGAAAATATCTGAACTTTGCCATAACTCCCGTGACTTTGCAGCATATCAGCTACCGCCGTTTCTTGCCCCGCCATCATCTCAACCAGCCAAACTCCCCCTGATTCTAAATAATCGGGAGCCGTTTCTACCAAATGCCGGATGCAATCTAACCCGTCAAAACCGCCGTCTAAGGCCAGATGAGGTTCGTGCTTCAAAACTTCCGGTTCCAGAGTCAGCACCGTGCTGCTGGGAATGTAAGGGGGGTTAGACACCATGCCGCTGACTTGACCTTTGAGAAACTCTAGCGGTTCCCACCACAAACCTTGATAAAAATTAATTCGCGATGCAAAACCCAAATTCTCAGCATTCAGTCGAGCAACTGCCAAAGCTTCCGAACTGCAATCTACCGCATAAACCCTAGCATTTGTCAACGCAGAAGCCAAGCCGATCGCGATCGCCCCGCTGCCCGTTCCCAAATCCACCCAATGCGATTGGGCAAATTCTCCCCCCCGAAGCTGGGAGAAGTTTAAATCTTCTCCCCCCCTTAGTAAGGGGGGGTTGGGGGGGGTAGATTTTTGATTGATATTTTCTGCTTCTAAACGGCTTTTAACAGCTTCTACAACCAAATCGATCAGCAATTCCGTTTCAGGACGCGGAATTAGCACCGCCGGCGTTACTTTGAGCGAAAAATGCCGCCAATGTGCAACTCCCGTTAAATACTGCACCGGCACCCGTTCCTGCAAGCGCCGCTGCCACAATTGAGCAAGTTCCGATAAAGACAACTTTAATTCAATTTTTGGCAAATCTTTAAACGACTCCAAACGCAGAGCCAACCTATCCAAACCAGCCAGCTCTTGCAGCAGCCAGTCGATTTCTGCTAGAGGAATATCATAATCGATCGCCTCTGCCTTAGCTTGATTCACCCACTGCCAAAGCTCTAAACCAGAAACAAACATAAGACTTTTTGGTAATTGGGCATCGGGCATCGGGCATCGGGCATCGGGCATCGGGCATTGGTAACTAATGACAATGGTCAACGGTTAACAGTCAACAGTCAACTGTCAACTGTCAACTGTCCACTGACTAAATATTAGCGAGCCGGCCGAGCTGGAGCCGGAGCCGGAGCTGGAGCCGGCCGAGCTGGAGCCGGAGCAACCTGTGGATTTTGGCCCGCACCTGCAGGTTGGAGCGATCGCACAAATTCCAGCGACTCCCGCGACGGAATCAAAATCATTTGGGTCAAAAACGGGTCGTTCTCTGTACGCAAAGCTTCCAAAACGCTCTCCAAGTTCACCACCTCAATCTTAATTGTGGCAGTCACGTTCGGCTGCTGCTGCTTAAAACGATCGACCATTCCCTGTAAATCCTCCTTGTTAAAAAACAAGGGAATCACCTCTTGCTGGCCCCGCTGAATCGTCAAATAACCATTTTCCGCACCGCCTCTGGCCAAAAACAGAGGTACACCGTTGAACTCGTTAACTTGTTGACCAGTCTGCTGAAGTACAGTTTTAGCCGACTGCACCTGCTGCGGAGCCGGAACGAAAGCAAATTGCACTTCCTCCGGCTTGCCTTTATTTGCTTGAGTGATCTGATAAATTTCCCCCAGCGACACCGGCATCACGCGCACCGTGGCCGCCAACTGAGGATTTCTGGTTTTCAGTTGATCGACAAAAGCTTGAGCATCTTTCTGGCTGATGAAAATTCCCGCCACGGAAGCATTACCAGTTTGACCCTGACCCTGCTTGGGAACAGAAGCGACGAGGGGCGCACCCTGAGCGTCTGTAATCGTAAATACCGGCACCGAGCGCAATTTTTCCAAAATTTGCGGCTCCGGCAGTGCCAGTGCAGACATCTTGCCAATTGGGGAGGGGCCCAGCAGAGTGCTGCCGACAATTCCCAATATTGCGCCCAAACGAACTAATGATTTCATGTTTTTTCCATCAGGAGCGATCCTGAAACACATTAACGCAAAGACTGGCGACTTAGCACGATCAGCAAAAATTGCCTCATTTTGTTTTCATTTTGACGAAATGTAAACATCAGAGACAGTTCTGCTTCAATCTATTATTTAACATTGTGCGATCGGGATGACAGGATTTGAACCTGCGACATCCTGCTCCCAAAGCAGGCGCGCTACCAAGCTGCGCTACATCCCGGTGTTATAGTTAGCTAACCTCTAACCATTAACACACAAAACCAGTTGCTTGTCAAGCTTTATTAAATATTTAGCTCTCGATGCAGCTAAGGCGAAGTTTTTTTCAGGGTGTGCGGTTTGACCCCACCCCAAAACCGATACCCGCCCCTGACTCCTATAGTGCTCTGCTCAAATCGACTGACAATACTTGCACAGCTTCATAACGGCCGTGATGCCGAGATACATCCACGGGTAACTGACCGCAGCGCACAGGTGCATTCGGTGTTGTCAGCGTCAATATTGTATTGTAGATCCTCAACAAATCAACGCCAACCTGCACCTGGCTCGCTAATCAGGATACCAAAACATACCTTTAATCCCCTCTGGATCGGACATAAAGCCCAAATTGCGGTAAAAATCCACCACTTGAGGGTCAGCAAATAAGGTAATGTTGCTGATATCTTCACTGCGGAGTTTTTTAATGATGTATTTCATCAGCGCCTTGCCCATGCCTTTGCCCTGGTAGTCGGGATGAACTACCACATCCCAAAGCGTGGCATTAAAAGCATGGTCTGAAGTCGCTCTGGCGAAACCCACCAGCCGTCGCTGGCTGCCCCGCATCTCCCACATAGAGACGACTAGGAAGCTGTGCACAATAGCTTTTTTGACTTTACGCAGGGGACGGCGAGACCAACCCACTGCATTACAAAGTTCTTCGAGTTCATAGAGGTCAATGTCCCGATCGCAACTGAAAAAGATGCGAGCGTTGCCGCTGGCGGGTTTGCGAAACGTTGGGGAAAGCGGATCGCCTAACCCAACAGCCACATCTTCCTCAAAATCCGCTGTTTGGGGTACAGAGGCAGACTCAGAACTACTAAATAAGTTTTTCCAAAAACCCATGCAGGCGCGGTTAAGGTAGTAGAAGTTGGACGACGAGAAAGAGAACCCGACAGATAAACCCACTCCGATCGGCGTAGGAGCAATTGCCGGTAGCCTCTTGAGGAACAGTTTACGGTACACTCATCTTACGCCGAAAACAGGGATTTGTCGTCCAACATTGAGTCTGCGCTTTTTTGATTCTGTCAAGTTTGGTAGAACTGTTCTGCTAGCCAGTGCCCGGAGAACCCGCTTTTAAGGTAAAATTTGTTGCCGAACCAGGACAGAGGCATATTGGGAAATGCTTCTTTTGAGTGCCGCCGATCGCGCCGGAACTTATACCCTTGGTGGAAAATACCACTGGAATGGCGCAACGGTGACATTCTCGTGATAAGTTCTCAGACAGATTTGACTTTTGCTTTTAGTGAGGAGACGGGCACAATTTAAGTCGAATCGTCGAATCGAAAATCCCATTGCCATAAGGCATGGAAGAGTCAATACCAGTATATCTCCCGCACCTTCTCCTCAATTATGGCTTCGGGTTTAAAACCATCTACACTAGAACTTCTCAAGCGCTTTAACCGAGCGTTTCCGCAGTTTTATGAGCAATTTGTCAGCAGCGAAATTCAGTTGCAAAACCTCAAATTAGCTTACCAGCTTTACAAAACTCGGCAAGCAGTCATCGAAATCCGAGCCGAAGGTAACAAAAGTGCCCTGCATTTTGCTTACCGGAACCAGTCTTTTCTACTGAGCGATATTTTTGGAGTGCTCGCGGCCTACGGGCTGACGATTCACAGTCTGAGTCTGTACGGTCAAATTTACCCGCCCATGCTGGTATTTATCAAATTGGTCGTATCTCGCGGTGGCAAGGTACTGGCAGATAAAACAGCAGAAAATGTCTGTAGAGCCGTTCGAGAGGCATTGGCGGGACATTTTGAGGTTGAAGAGATGTTGGCGGTGGAATTTAATTTAGACGCGGGTTTAGAAGATGTGGCAACTGAATTCTACGTCGATCCGGTTTTCCACTTGCCAGCTTTGCTGATTGAAGCAGATAATCAACCTGGACTTTTTTACAAAGTTATGTATGCCATCTGGCAAGAGGATTTGTTGGTAGTAAATGCTAATTTGCTGGTTTGGCGGGGGCGAACTCGCCTAATTCTCTACTTGTTGGGGCCCAATGAAAGTTTAATTCCCGAATATCTGGGGCAGAAAATCGCTGAGGGGGTGCGACAAAGATTGCTGGGCGAGCGATTTTAGGGCAAGCTGCCGATGCTCCCTAAATAACTATAGCGGTTCTCAAAAAAGTGAGGTATGCCCTATGCCCACGGAGGCCTATGCCCACGGAGGCCACGGAGGCCTATGCCCATGAGTACCTCATATGAGAGCTCGAAAGGCTATAGATTTCTATAAGTAGACATTAGTTGGCAGAAGTTATCCAGTGAGAGAGGATAAAAAGCTCGGCAACATTGTTCGTACAAACGAGTGTATATCAATACTCCGGACAGTTTTTAACCAGCCAGAGTACCATAAGACAAGACTGAAGGAAGGTTAGGGTGATTTAAAATCAAATCCGGGTCTAAATCTAACTTA
>NZ_JAUBTU010000005.1:0-130321 GCF_036705085.1 Microcoleus sp. B6-A1 | reverse complement strand
CCCGTCCTTTTTGGACGGGCGGGACGCCCATCCCACAAACTTGTGGAAGTTATTTAATTCTCATTCCTAAGCAGAGATACGGGTGAACCCGCCCCTACAAAATTTACGTTTATTGACTCGGTATCACGTTAAATAGACATAATTACCGTAGGGGCGGGTTCACCCATGTCTCCAATCCAGTGAGAGATTCATTAAACCCGCCCCTACCTCGATATTGTAGTGCGATCGAGCTAACGCTTCACGAGATTGTGTTCCCACTTCCAAACACAGCTAGAAATCAAATTTGTGCAGATATGAGCCGTAATTGGCACTAACAAATTCCCAGTAGCTAAAACACTGTAACCCAACAGCAATCCGACAGCCGTTGCCCAAACAGCATAAGGCCACTGATCCATGCCTCCCAAGTGCAGAATACCGAAACAAAAACTCGATAAAACTAAACCGGTAACATTCAATCCCAAAGCAGCCAGCATCACGCCTCGAAATAGCAATTCTTCGCTAAGTCCCGGCAGCAGTCCCAGCCAAATTAAATCAGGCCAAAACAAAGGTTTGAGCACTACTTCCAAGTAAACATCCGCACTCCGGCGATAACCCGGCCAGAGTTGATAAACGATCGCACTACCGCCTGTAATTGCCAGTCCGAGCGCAAATCCTTTGAGCAAGTCGATTCCTATCAATTTGACTGGCAAAAGCGATACCGATCCAAATAGCAACCACAATTTAGCAACCGCCAGCAACATAATTGCTGTCACGCCCATTGCTACTAAAACTTGGGTGCGCGTCAAGGGTTCAATTTCAGGATTTCCGGGAAGTTTTTCTGCCACTTAATCACTTTTAGATTTGAGGTTTGAGATTTGAGATTTGTTGGGTTTAGTCAGATAAACAACGCAGGGAGGAGATGTCTGCACCCAAGGAAGCTGGACTGATGCCGGCTCGCAAAGCGACCAAAACTCCGATCGCCTCTAAATATGAGTTTACCTGCAAAGCTTTGATTCCGAGTTTTTCTGGAGTCGCCTGCATCTGGGTTTTGTTGTCCCCCACAGCGATGATTTGTACGGACGATCGCGCACTCAAACTCAGAATAGCACTGCCGCCGCAGGCTGTGGCGGGTATCACTACCGCATCGACTCGATCGGCGGTAATTGATAATTGATTGTGCTGCTGGCTTTCTGGCGCTACCAATTGAGGAGCTTTGCTGAGTCCGGCAAGCACACAAGGTAGGAAAGTATAGCCGATTTCCTCAGCAGCCGATCGCGGGGACAGGTGGGGATCGAGGGGAAGCGCAGACAGGGCGGGGGCGTGGGCGCAGGGGATTTTAAACGTCCTGACGATGAGGTGGCTGATCACAGCTTCCGCGCCGGCGAGGGGGTCAACTCCTTTGCCGCGGCGGTAGTTTTCGAGGGCGAGGCTGCCTTCATCGTCGGGAAATCTGGCCACAACTGCGATCGCCTCTACTCTTGCTTGTGTGATTAATTTTTCTGCAGCGCGCAATAAACTGTCGGGATTGCCGATCGTCCCCCAGGATGCCCCGGATTCGGAAATACGCAATTCTACTTGCAGGGGGCGATCGGTTAAAACCCAATCGGTTATATTCAAACCCAATGTAGCTCTCGCTGCATCAGCCGCTTGCAAGTGGCGCAACTGCAAGTCTGGTTCAATGCCGGCATCGAGGATTAAGCCGATGCGATTTTGATGTACCGGTTGCAGACCCCAGCATCCGGCAGCAAATTTGTCAAGGGCGTAACCTTCAACGTAGAGAGCGTTAGGTATGGGCCAATAAAGTTGAGCGCCGTTGAGGACGTTGGGGTGAGTGATCAGGGTGTCTGAAATTTGGGCGATCGCCCTAGCCACCGGCAGCGCATCTCCTGCAAACCCCCCGATCGAGGCTCCAACGCCTGTGGGGACTATCAAAACCACTGTCAAAGGGCGGGGGTTCACGGTGTTGCGGGGGATGCTTCCACGAGCACGTAGCCTTCTACCACAGCCTTTTGCCGATCGACATCCACGTCTGTGACTGCCCAGCGCAGGGGTTCGCCGTGCTTTTGCAGTTCAATTTCAATAGCCGAGTGCAGTTGCTCGGCGGTATCGTGGAGGTCAACTTCTGCGGAAATGAAATGGGTGGTCATAGGGCGATCCATAGTGGTTTTACCGCTAACGGTACTTAGGTCAATTTTAGCTTAGTCCTAGGATTTACCGAATTGGCGATCGTACACAATGTCTTCTTTTTCGGTTTCTATCTTCAAGTTCGATCGGGGATAAGCAACACACAGCAACACATAACCTTCTGCCTGAAGTTCGGGACTAACGCCCATGCCATCAACTTGATCGACTTGACCCTCAATAATTTTAGCAGCGCAAGTAGTACAAACCCCCGCATTGCAAGAACTCGGCAACTCAATGCCGGCGGCGTTGGCGGCGCGGAGAATTTGTTTATCTTCGGGTACTTCTACGGTATAGGTAGTGCCTTGGTGGATCAATTCAACAGTGTAAGTCTTAGACATATATCAATTATTGGTTTTAATTCCCCAATTGGAATTTACGCTAGATTTGCAAACAAAGCAATGAGTATTTTACCGCTGTTTGTGCTTTTGTGCAATTTTACAACGGCATTTTTTATTGATAATTTTTTTTATTAATTGGCTGGGGCGATCGAGTGGCATTTTGTCAATGACTTTTTCACAAATTATTACAAACCTCACGGCGGAACTGTGCCACAAAGCACTTATACCTAATTAATCTTTGCCTTCAAGCCAACAACTCATCAACCGCAAGACTAAAACCCGGCAGCACTAGCTGAGTGCTGACGGTAGAACCCAAGTTAAAAGTTAACTTTTGAGTTTCAGTCATTATCATTATCCAGCGACTTTCTGGAAAAACAATCCAAACTTCCAGACAACCCGACTCTAAATACTCTTGTGCTTTCAGAAAAATCTCTTCCGCAATATCAGTAGGAGAAACTATTTCAGCAATTAACGGCGGACTTTGAGGCAAAGTAGGAACATCACCATATTGTGAGACTAATTCAGGAGTCAGATAAGCTACATCAGGACGGCGCACTCGCCTGTCAGTACGGCAAGGAACTTCTGTATACACTTCGCCGCCTTGTCCGCTAGAATCTTTGTAATTTCCCCAAGCACGATCTAGTCTAGATTGGATTCGACTGTGTTTTACTGTCATGCCATTTTTCTCCGAGATTTGCCCGTCCACCCATTCCATATCATCGGCGGGACAGGCTATAAAGTCTTCTAGAGAAACATTTTCTGATAAAACGGCAGCCATTACCATAGCCATTTACTCCCTTTTGCAGAATTCACTCATATTGTAGCAATCAATGGGTAATGGGTAATTGGGAATTAGGAATTGGAACTGAGATATTGCACCATTTTCAGCAACAGGCTTTCCGGCCTGTTCCACAAGAAAATCTATATCTTTGTGGAACAGGCCGGAAAGCCTGTTCATAAAAGGCTTATTGAGAATGGTGCAATATCTCAGTTGGAGTAAAAAAATAACCTATGCCCTATGCCCTATGCCCCATGCCCCATGCCCCATGCCCAATTTACTCAATATTAATTTGATTGGGTGGTTTAGGTTGATCCGGTTTGTCGTCCTTCAAAGTTTTACGCCCCGAACTAGCATAATCCTTATAAAAATCCACAAACATCTTTGTCAACTGCTGCAAAGAAAGTTGTTCACCATTAATTTGAGCTTTCATATAAGCTTTAAGCACTTCAATGTAAGCCAAACCGAGGGCAAGCGTGAGAGTTGCTGCGGTTGCACCGGAGATAGCACCGCCGACAACAGTACCCGCACCAGGAATCATTTTAATCAAATTAGTAACAATACTTCTGCCGATAGCAGTAACCCCGCCAGCGCCGCTAATAGCAGATAGCATCGCCGAAATAAAGCCCTTATCAAAGGGCATTCCAAAAATCACAGTAATATTAGCAATCATTGCCGTTTGCATCGTCATCAAAATCGGCGCATCAGCAAACGGTACAGGAGTCGCACCGACAATTGCAGAACCTGCAACATAAGCACTTAGATATTTAAATGCCATATCTGATTTGAGCGCAATATTAGCAATTTGTTCTTTAACAAAAGCTTTTTTAGCTACTTCCGGCAGCAGTTGAAAAGTTGCATCTACTAACTTGTCTAAACCGTGAGATTTTACTGTATAATCATGATCAATTTCTTCCGGTTCAGCCATGACGGGGATAATTTGACTGACTGGCAAGTTCATGTGTTCCAGTTGCTTGAAAAACTCGCTGGGCTTTTTAGATGTCGTCTGAGTCAAAACTAAAATCACTGGTACATCTTTGACTTCCATTTCTTTTAGCCAGCTTTCCTCCACAGATTCTATTCTATTGGCGCTGTGATTGATGCAGTACCAGATGACGTGAATGTGGTCTTTGGGGTGCAGGAGTCTTTGGTCTTCAATTAGTTTAGCAACGTTTAATTGAATAACTTTAATTTGTTCGGCGTTAAGTTCGAGTCCGGGAGTATCGTAGACGGTAATTGGGCAATTCGGTTTTGTATATTGGCGAATGCCTTGAGTTATGGGGCGGCCGACTCCGGTTTCTGCTAAGCGTTGGCGAAAAACGGAATTTATTAGGGTACTTTTGCCGACGCCGGTTTTGCCGATGACTAAAACATTGCACTGTCCCACTTGGTTTTCTGCCTCTTTGAAGGCGTAGTAACTTCTATTTAAAAGCTCGTCTAAGGAAAAGTCGTCTGACATGGCGGTTTGCTCCGAGAATAGTGGAATATTAAGGATTAAATAGCACCGAATAGAATTCGGAGGCTCTACAAACCAAGTCCGAGCTGAGGGGGACAGGGGAGTATTAAATATATTGTAGCAATTTGATTTCAGAACCACTGGAAAGGATATCTGATTCAATTATTCAATATTTTCAGGATTTTCAGGCTGCTCGCTGTCAGGCGGTAAAAAATCAGGATTAAGAACTTCTTCTCCAGTAAATGGAGACTCTGGGGGGAATATCGCAATAGATAAACCTGTTTCATCTGCGGCTAATTCCCTAGCATCTTGATAAGATTCATTAAAAATCTCTTCAAAAAAACGATATAAACTTGGACTGGTTTTGAAGGCATCTCGGATGCGTTTACGATGTTCGCGAATGGTGTACACCCAACTATTTGTTCGTTTTTCTGGCTGATATTTATATTTAAGTAAGTGCATTAAAAGTACCCTTGAATTACTTTTTAAAGCATTCTTATCGCTTCTCCCCATACTTTCTAGTTCCTCTAGTAAGTTCTCTAAATCTATTTCAGAAAACTTTCCCTCTTTTAATAAGTTAATTGTTGTCTGTAACCACAGATAAAAATCCCGTTCATAAAGAGATGTTATTGCAGTTGTTATTGATTGGATAGTTGTCATTTTGTTTGACTCCCTTTCTTGGTCATAAACCTAAGAATATTGTAGTAGTAGGTTGCGTAGCCCTTCGACGGAGTTTATCCTGAGCGTAGTCGAAGGGCTCAGGAACCGCGACAGCGAACCCTCCGCTAAATGCTCCGCCCAACAAATCCCAGAAAGTGTTGGGTTTCGTAAACTCAACCCAACCTACTGAGTTTCGGATTTCATAATTTAGTTTAACCTAGCAATCCATCGACATCAATGCTAAAACCGATCAGGATTTGTTGGGTGCTGGCGGTATCGCCGGATCTAAATGTCAATATTTGATTTTGAGTCATCACAAATACTAAATGACTTTCGGGAAAAACTAGCCAAACTTCCTGACAGCTAGATTCTAAATATTCCTGTGCTTTGAGAAAGACATCTTCAGCAATATCGGTGGGTGAAACTATTTCGGCAACTAAAGGGAAACTTTGGGGTAAAGTGGCAAGATTGCCAAATTGTGCAACTAATTCGGGTGTGAGATAGGCGACATCGGGGCGGCGAATTTGTCGGTTAGTGCGGCAAGGAACCTCGACATAAGCTTCTCCTCCTTGTCCGCTAGAATCTTTGTAATCTCCCCAGTAACGACTTAGCCTTGACTGAATTTTACCCGTCTTTAGTGTCATGCCATTTTTCTCCACAAGTTTGCCATCTACCAATTCCATGTTGTCTGGCGGCTCGGTGATGAACTCTTCTAAAGTAAAATTATCCTGTACAGCAGTAGCAGTGACCATAGTTATTTCCTCGCTTTAACAAATCGGTTTCAGAACTTGCCTGTATGATGTTCGATCAAACCTTCACCAATGGCGCAAACTCCTCTAACTTCACTTGTAAGTCATCCACCAGCATTAAACGATACCTTTCGGTAGTTTTCAACTTGTGGAGAACATAACTAGCAAACTCATCTCGCCACTTTTTTCTATCAAGTTCATTCGAGATGTTCAGCGCTCTGATTGATAGGTTGTAAGGGTATTCTTCAAAGTTGAGCTCTTTATCATTTTCAAAATCATGCTTTCCTACTGTAAGAGTAATTGTTGAGTTGCGAAACTCATACCAGTTGTCAGTACCATCAGAAAAAAGCTCAAATTTTATAGCCAATATAAACTCTAATTCTTTGACTAACTGTTCGATTTCCTGCGGAAAGTCTAGAAAAATATCTAATGTGCGAGACATAAAAACCTCCTTTATTGAAACTCAGTAAAAGTGATGTCATAGCTATCGCCAATAATTCGGACGCTATCAATTTTCCCGCGTGTAATATTTTTGGCCCTCTGCAAACCTCGTTCAGCCTCAGCCTCTATCAACCCAGACACCCTAGCATCTATAATTATATCCCTAGCCTGTCCGCCTCGTCTAATCGAGTTGTTGATCTGATTTTTTACTGTCGCGCTTGTAGCACCGGCATCTAGACTTTTGAATTCAGTGAATTTTCCATCTACCTCAGCATCGGGATTTCTACCTCCATCGGTTTTTTCCACCAAGGCTTTAACATTTTTTCCCTCTCTTTCTAGAAATTCTGCAATCGCTCTTTCGGTTTCACCAAAAGCTCTTTCTGATTCATCAATACTGCCACAATTAGCCGAATTTTGCTCAGGGGTTTGGTTAGTCCCGTTATTCACCATTTTTGGTTATTTAAAATTTTGGTGAATTATCGCACATTATGAGCCAAGTCACTTGAGAAAAAGAACCGGGTTTCTCACTTAGTCAATACAATGATTCCTCTTCCATCAGGTTCTACTAAGCTGTTACGCATTTAAATTGAAAATTCGGGACAGGCTAGAAGCCCGTCCCACAAGAGTTTTATGGATTTTTGACACACAGTTTAAATGTAAAACAGCTTATTACTCTAATACTAACACTATCTCTAGTTCCTTCAATCTGCCATCTTACAGGCTTACCAGCAAAGAAGTTACTTAAACTTTTAGCAAATACTTAAGATGAGTATAAACTCTGAAACAATAAATTCTCTTTGATTTTCTGACAATTAATGGCACTTTTGCAAGTAGCCTGCTATTACTATTATGGCCGGTAAAGACGATGATTTTATCCCATAACCATTGTAAAATTAAGTTGGTATTGAGAACACAATGATGGCACATTAAATGGATTGACGGAGTAATTCTAGCTCTTTCTTCATTAAAGTGGGATCGCCAATTTCTAATATTCTGTCAATAATTTCTAATTGCGTCTTCTTCTTACCTTTTTCTATCCATTTTTGATATTTCGGATCGGCGAGCATTTTCTGATATTCCTGATATTCATTAACTTCTTCTTCAAAATCCTTTAGAATTTCATAAGGTAATTCCTCCATATCCTTAGCATCAGATATTATTTTATACTTTTCATTCGCAAGAATTTCATCAATATCCTCAGAACGCTTATAAATTACGTTTTCTCTAAATCTTACAAAACATCCTTCTGTGTTTTCTTGATCGGAAAGGTAAGGCATGATTTCAACAATTCGGAATTCCTCGTTTTTTGTTAAAAATAAGAGACATAAAGAACCTTCGCGAAAATCCTCTTTCGCTTGCTCTAGAGTTGTGGGTGACGAGTGGAAACAATCTATATTCTCCTTATCATTAGCGAGATTAGTTGCCTTGTCATTAAGAGCAATATCAGTAATGACACCTAGTTCAATGAATTTACCATCTAGTGGTGTGCTGGTTATCGGTGCTTGATCTTTACGAGGGTGTTTTTTATCATATTTTATTTCATACTCCCTAATTATTTCTGGACTCCACCGAGGCAAGTGACTATATTTATTTTTCAAATGCTCAATCAATTTGTTTGTTAAATTTAAGTTTTGGATACTAATACATAATTCTCCCTTACCTTTAAGACCTGTCTGAGTTAGATTAGATGACCCTATGATCGAAAAACCTATATTAGAGCTTTTTGCTTTCATACTACTACCTAAAAAACAATAGGCTTTGATATGAAAATTATCCTTACTATGAGATTCATCATCAATTATACGAGATTTATAATCAATAATTTCCGGGCAGATAAAATCAACATTGTTCGTCTGGATTTTCTGGGAGGTTGATAAACTTAATATTTTTTGAATATCACTAGGCTTATTAAAATCATCCTTTGTTCCGATAGCAATCATAACTTCCGTATTTTTATTTAAAGAAGGGTGTACAAGAATTTTTTCTATTTGATCCACCCCATCATTAGTAACAAAAGCAGAAAATAAATAAATTTTATCCCAAGAGTATTCCTCACAGTTTAATAAAAAATGTATTGTATTTTCCAAGCTGTTTTGAGGGTCTTGCAAAATCACAAATCTTTTAAAAACAATCATTGTAAATACCTCCAATTAATTAATATAAAACTTTTTAGGTAAGATGTAAACCACAATTTGATTATCTTCCCTAAAACTGCGCGATCGCACCTAATAAAGTTGACTAAAAACATAATCACCCAACTCAATCAAAGCCTACTTCGACTCCGACGGCGGGAACCCCACCAAACGCATAACCGCAGACTGAGCGGACTTAGCCTGTAATTCCCGCGATCGCCTGGGATGTTTGAAAGGTTACTCATGGGCTTAACAAGGGATAGAGAGGGAAACGCATGGAGAAATTATAACTGTTGCAGTCGAGCTTGAACCAATTTTTGAATATTTGTGGCAGAGATCGGATTTATGAGAGTTACGCACAGCAAAGAAACCGGGTTTTTCACTTAGTTAAAGGCTGGGATGCCGTATTTTCGCAAAAAAACCCGGTTTCTAATCACCCGTGTTTTAGTCATAATTTAAAAATGTTCCAGCAGAGATTTCTCTTGTGCATAAACCTTTCGCAGCGACTCCACGGCTATTGATCGCAACATAAACTTAATCACCCCCACCAATTCCCCCCACTCAAACAATTCAACAACAGAAACAGCTTTCTGAAATCTCGCCGCATAAAAATCCACCCAAAAATCCGGCGCGTGTCTCTCCTTCTGACTCGCTATCCGGCGCTTCCAATAACCAAAATCTAAACCAGAGGGCGATTCCACTCCCAAAACTGGCGGAAAGTCGGCATAACTGACAAACCGACTCATGCCTTTGGCGTGCACGTACAGGATATGCGCCCAGCACTCGAAGCGATATATTTGTTCTACCTTGATTTTCAGCAGCCGCGCGATCGCCTCTTTCGTCACAAACCGGCTCAATCTGTGTCTGGGGGTTGATTTTGGTCGAAAGCTTGCTAACATGGTTGATACATCCCACTTGATGGGAATTTTCAATGGTTGATACATCCCACTTGATGGGAATTTCAGATGGTTAATAAATCCCAGTTGATGGGATTTGAACTTTGATAAGCGATCGTCTTTAAGTTTTCCAGACGTTGGGGCGATCGCTTTTTACGATAAAATTATCCTAAACTAAATCTAGTTTTCTGTCAATGGGTTTAATTAGATTGCGGGTTAAAGAATTTGCTGCTGAGAAAGGCTGGACGATCAAAGAGGTTTCTGAGCGATCGGGAGTCATTTACAGCACACTCACCACCTATTCACGTTCTCCGGGAATGGCAATGGTTGATTTTACTTGTCTGCTGAAGTTGGCACGTACTTTTGACGTGATGGTGGAAGATTTGGTTGAGGTCGTCAAAGAGTAGTCGATCGCTTTTTGGGATAAAACTATCCGATGATGGTACACCATCATTTGTCAAATATGGGTTTAGTCAGGTTAAAAGTCAGAGAACTAGCTAGCGAGAAAGGCTGGACGCTGAAAGAAGTTTCAGAACGATCGGGAGTAATTTACAGCACCGTCAGACACTACGCCCGCTGTCCGGGAGTGTCAACCATTGACTTTATTTCTATACACAAATTGGCTCGCACCTTTGATGTAATGATTGAAGACTTGGTGGAAATTGTGCAGGAGTGAGCGATCGCTTTTACAGACTAATTATCCAGTCAATAATATTACTCGACAGTTGCTAGCATCTGATTGACAGACTCGCTTTGTTGTAGCGCTTCCCAATCAGATGTAACAGGTTGGTAAGAACAGTAACACACCACAATTCGCTCCTCAGTATCAGAAGCAGAAAACTGCTGAACGCGAGTAACTACCCAATCTCCATCTTTCCCGTGGGTGACTCCATTACCGGGGTCAGATAGATTTTCATAATCGCGGGTTTTGTCCCCTACTTGAGGAATTTCTGGGTTTTCTTCCCAAGTCCAATTTTCCCAAAGTATATTAGTGAGACCGCCCCTCGGCATAAGCTGACGTTCTTCCCAGCCCGGAGCACTCATGCTTTCGGTTTTGTAGACAATCCAGATTTTTTTTGCCATTTTTTTAAAGACGATCGCACAATCGCGTTCAATACTTCGACTATATCAGAGATGAAAGCTCGTGCATCGGTTAAAATAGAGAAGTCAGTTTGTGATTAATAAGTCTGAATGCCTACGTTACTCCGAGTCGGCCCATACCGTTTCTTCTGCTATGCGGGCGATCGGGATGAACCACCCCACGTTCACGTTGAGCGCGATCGATAAGAAGCTAAGTTTTGGCTTAGTCCAGTTCGCCTTGAAAATAATAAAGGCTTCAATCGTACAGAAATCAATGGCATTCAGAAACTTGTTGAAGAACATCAACAGCAGTTATTAGCAGGTTGGAATGACTTCTTTAATGGTTGAGTTGCTAGAAATCCCCCAAGCACAAAACGTAGTCCTTACAGACGACGCGCTAACAGTCGATCTATCCGATGGTCGTACTATTTCTGTTCCTTTAGCTTGGTATCCTCGGCTATTGCATAGCACACCAAACGAACGCAATAATTGGCGATTTATTGGTGGAAATGATGGAATCCACTGGCCTGATATTGACGAAGATATTAGCATCAAAAATATTATTCTCGGTAAACCATCTGGAGAAAGTCAGAAGTCATTTCAGCGGTGGTTAGAAGAACGCGGGAAATAACAACTCCGCCTTCAATCTCCTTCTTAGTCTCTTAGAGAGGGACTTCGTTTGTGTAAAAGCAGTTTTAACCGCCGAATTATTTAAAAAAAGCGCCTGAGTTCCCCCAGACGCATAGCATAAAATCAACAAATTGTCAACCCTAACCTAACCATTCAAAGCCTCAGCACCGCCGCAAACTTCCAGGATTTCCTGAGTAATTGCCGCTTGCCGCGCCTTGTTATAAGTCAGTGTCAAACTACCGATCAAATCGCTAGCATTCTCACTAGCATTATTCATCGCCGTCATCCGCGCAGCCAACTCGCTAGCAGCAGACTCTTGCAAAGCCCGCAGCAATTGGTTGTTCAAATACAATGGCAAAAGAGCATCCAGAATTTGCGCCGGATCTTGCTCGAAAATCATGTCGCGGGGCAAACTCTTCTTAGTAGGTGCAGCAACCTTTTCGCGCGATACTTGAAACTCTCCGCCTTTCGTCGTCAAGCGGAAGATTTCATCGTCTTGCACTTCAAAACCTTGGGGGTCGAGGGGCAGCAAAGTTTGAATTACCGGACGCGAACTAATTAGCGATACAAACTTGGTGTAAATTAGCTCAACTCTGTCCACAGTTCCCGACAGGAACAAAGAAAGCAATTCGTCAGCAATTTGTGCCGCTTCCGGTGCTGTGGGAATTTGTTCTAAGTTAGCGTAAGTAGCATCAATCGGCTGTTCGCGGCGCTGGAAATACTGAGTAGCTTTACGTCCTACCAACACGTATTTGTAGTCTAAGCCTTCAGCTTTGATTTCCTTAGCGCGATTTTCGGCGTATCTGATGATGTTGCTGTTGTAGCCGCCGCACAAACCCCGATCGCCCGAAACTACCAACAGTCCCACCGATCGCACTTCGCGTTTTTTCAGCAGCGGCAAATCCAGGTTTTCAAACTGCAAGCGTTCCGCCAAACCGTACAATACCTCTGCCAGTCGATCGGCAAAAGGTCGAGTAGCAGTCACCTGTTCTTGAGCGCGGCGCACCTTTGCAGCGGCCACCAAGCGCATTGCTTCTGTAATCTTTTTAGTGTTCTTGACCGACTTAATGCGATCGCGAATAGTTTTCAGATTTGCCATAATTTTCTCCTTTTTTCTTAGCTTTTATTCTGAGTTCTTAGTTCCTAGTCATCAATTTTTAAGCTTGTGCGCGATCGAGAAACGGCATTTTTTAACCCACCGTAGGGACACGGCACTGCCCATTCGTGTCAACTTAAGCCGAAAGCCCGCCAGGGACTGAAGTCCCTGTCTAATAGCGAAAGTCCTCTGAAGAGGACTAATAATTTCTTCAGTCCTCTTCAGAGGACTTTTGCTTTGAGACAGGGGTTTTAACCCCTGTCGGACTGCGGGTTTAACGTGTTTGTTGACACCAATGGGCAATGCCGTGTCCTTAATCTAGGGACACTCCAAGAGCCGTGTCCCTAACAATTTCACCCGCTAATCACTGATGACTAAAGACTAATTACGCAGAAACCAAGAAACTTTGCTTGTATTCAGTGATGCCTTCTTTCAGCAGCTTCTCAGCTTCATCAGTCAAGGCCTTTCCGCCTTGAACAATTTCGCCGTACTTCGGCTTGCTAGTCCGCAAATAGTCGCGCAAACCAACAGTAAACTTGCTGACTTTTTCCACAGGAATGTCATCCATATAGCCGTTAATACCGGCATAGATTATAGCCACTTGTTCGTTCATTGGCAGAGGCGAACTTTGGTCCTGTTTCAACAGTTCCCGCAAGCGTTGACCGCGCGACAATTGATTCTGAGTAGCTTTATCCAAGTCAGAAGCAAACTGAGAAAATGCTGCCAGTTCTTCAAACTGCGCCAATTCCAATTTCACCTTACCGGCTACTTTTTTCATTGCTTTAGTTTGAGCCGCTGAACCTACCCGCGATACAGAAATACCGGGGTTTACAGCCGGACGCAAACCAGAGTTAAACAAGTCAGAAGAAAGGAAGATTTGACCGTCTGTAATCGAAATTACGTTCGTCGGAATGTAAGCAGAAACGTCACCAGCTTGGGTTTCGATAATTGGCAAAGCAGTCATGCTGCCTTCGCCCAAATCGTCGCTCAATTTAGCAGCGCGTTCTAGCAAGCGAGAGTGCAGGTAAAACACGTCTCCGGGATAAGCTTCGCGACCGGGAGGACGGCGCAGCAACAAGGACATTTGGCGGTAAGCTTGTGCTTGTTTGGAAAGGTCATCGTAAATGACCAAAGTGTGCTTGCCTTTGTACATGAAATACTCGGCTAAGCTAGCACCTGTGTAGGGAGCCAAGTATTGCAGTGTTGCGGGGTCACTAGCGTTGGCTGCTACTACGATCGTGTAGTCCATCGCGCCCTTTTCTTGCAGGACGTTGACGATGTTAGCTACTGTAGAAGCTTTTTGACCGATCGCCACGTAAACGCAGATCACGTTTTCCGATTTTTGGTTGATGATTGTGTCGATCGCGATCGCAGTTTTACCGGTTTGTCTGTCACCGATAATCAGTTCCCGCTGTCCTCTTCCCACCGGAATCATCGCATCAATAGCGGTAATTCCTGTTTGCATGGGTTCGTAAACAGAACGGCGAGAAACAATCCCCGGTGCCGGAGATTCAATCAAGCGAGATTCAGTAGTTTTAATTTCTCCTTTGCCGTCAATCGGACGGGCCAAAGCATCAACTACCCGTCCCAACATTGCTTCACCAACGGGGACTTCAGCAATTCTGCCAGTAGCAGTAACTGCCGAACCTTCTTGAATGCCGAGGCCTTGGCCCATCAACACTGCACCGACGTTATCTTGTTCGAGGTTCAGTGCAATGCCCACGGTGCCGTCGGCAAATTCTAGCAATTCTCCAGACATGGCTTTATCCAAGCCATAAATCCGGGCAATGCCGTCGCCTACTTGCAGAACAGTACCGACGTTAGAGACTTTTACGTCTTGGTCGTACTGTTCAATTTGCTGGCGAATAATGCTGCTAATTTCGTCAGGTCTGATTGCTGCCATGTCAGTTGTTTTTTGTCAGTTGTTTGTTGTCAGTTGTCAGTTATCAGTTGTTCAAAACTACCAACCGTTAACTGCTAATTAAATTAGCTAATAGTCATCAGCTATTAACTCTCAGGAATTCAAGCGAATTCCTAGACGGCGCAATTGTCCCCGCAGGCTGGCATCAATTACTTGAGAGCCTACTTTGATTACCACACCGCCGATTAAATCTGCGTCTATTTTGGTTTCAATTTCTACGCTTCTAGCGCTGGTCATCGCCTGCACTTTCTCGCGAACAGTCTGCTGTTGAGCGTCTGAAAGCGGGACTGCCGATGTAACTTCAGCCAATACTGTTTGGTTTAGTTCTCGGAGCCTTGCCAAGTATTGTTTGCCAATTCCTTCTAAAAAAAGAATTCTTCCTTTGTCTACTAATAGCTTCAGAAAGCTGTGCATCAAGGGGCTCATTTCTTCACCCGCTATTTGCTGAATCACGGCTTTTTTAGCATCCGGTTTTACCAGCGGATTGGCTAAAAATTGACGCAAATCTTCCGAACCTTCTAGCAGGCTCAGCAAGGAACGAATATCTTCGCCGAACTTCTCTGAGAGATTGTTGGACTGAGCCAGTGACATCAAGGCAGATGCGTAAGGCTGTAAGACTTCTGTGCTGACTGTACTCACGTTTTAGCCTCCCAGTAACGCAATGCTGCGATCGATTAATTGGTGTTGAGCGCCGTCGTCCAAGCTAGTTTTTAGCTGGCTTTCCACCTTTGCTAATGCCAGAGATACAACCGCCGATCGCAGTTGGGCGATCGCTCTTTCCCGCTCCGCTTCCAACTCTTGACCTGCTGTTGCTCTCATCCGTTCAACGTCTTGCGCTGCCTGAGCTAGAATTGCTTCTTTTGCTTTCTTGGCAGTTTCTTCAGCAGCGGCACGAATTCGTTCTGCTTCTGCTTGCGCTTGAGTCAATTTTTGCTGTTGCTCTGCTAGAGCTGCTGCTGCATCTTTTTGGCGTTTTTCTGCATCTTGAATCGCCTCTTGGATGGCCGAACGCCTCTCTGTCAGGATTTTACCTACAAATCCGCGCCCGAAATAAAACAGCACTGCAATAATAATGACCAGGTTAATCAGGTTGGTTTCTAAAATATCGAAATTTAAACCGAAACCACCTTCGCCGCTAGCTTCTGTGGCTAGCAATAAAACAGTCCCCATGATACTCTTCCATAATTGCGCGTGCAGATTGGGTGAAGCTATTTTAGATTTGAGATTCTATCAAAAATCTAAAACTCTTCGGTCTCGCTATTTGGCCAGCGACTGCCCTAATAGCTTTTCGAGAATTTGGCCGCTGAGCGCGTCTACTTGTTGTTCTAGTGAGCGCATTGCTTCTTGCTTTTGCTGCTCTATTTCTTGCCCAGCCTTTTCTCGCGCGACTTGAGCTTCTTGTTGAGCCTCAGCTACTTTTGCTGCCCCAATTTTTTGGGCATCAGCTTGAGCAGCAGCAATTACTGATTGAGACTGTTTGCGAGTTTCTCCCAGTTTTTGCTCGTACTGCTGCGCTAGTTGCTGAGCTTTTGCCAAGCGTTCTTTGGCGGAGACTTGAGTGTTGCGAATGTAATCGGCGCGATCGTCAATTGACTTGCTGAGCGGCTTGTAAAAAATTACATTCAAGACTGCGACTAGAATTAAAAACTGCACCGCCATCAGAGGCAGCGTAGCATCTATATCAAACAGTCCCCCTTCCTTAGCAGCTTCTTCAACTGCTAGTAATACTGTCCAGTGCATCATGATTTTTTGACGGCTTCTATCTAATTCGCTTAATCGAATTTAGACTTGAGATTTTGGATTAGAATCGCCAAAACCTCAAATCTAAAATTTCAAATTATTATGCGAAGGGGTTGGCAAACAATAGCACTAGGGCTACGACCAAACCGTAAATTGTCAGCGCTTCCATGAACGCCAAACTCAACAGCAATGTGCCGCGAATTTTACCTTCTGCTTCAGGCTGACGGGCAATCCCTTCTACAGCCTGACCTGCTGCATTTCCTTGACCGATGCCAGGGCCGATTGCGGCTAAACCTACTGCCAAAGCGGCGGCAATTACGGAAGCGGCAGCAACTGTTGAGTCCATGATGATTTTCCTTATCTAAAGTACAAAATTGAGAACAGAAAGTCTAGAGAATTGTCCGATTTAACGGGAGTAAGTTTGAGTTCAGAAATTTTCTTTTTCCTCCTTCATTCTTCGCCGTTTATCGTTAGTTAATCGTGGTGTTCTTCGCCGTGACCGCCTTCTAGAGCTTCACCTATGTAGGCGGCGGCTAAGGTAGCAAAAATCAAAGCTTGAATTGCACTCGTAAATAGTCCCAGAACCATCACTGGCAGAGGAACAAATAAAGGCACTAGCAAGACTAGCACTCCGACCACCAATTCGTCCGCAAGAATGTTGCCAAACAAACGGAAACTTAGGGACAGAGGCTTAGTGAAATCTTCTATGATTTTGAACGGCAACATGAAAGGCACCGGTTCAACATAGTGGGCGAAATACCCCAAGCCGCTTTTGCTGAGACCTGCATAAAAATATGCTAGAGAAGTCAGCAGTGCAAATGCTACCGTCGTGTTGATGTCAGCGGTAGGAGCTCCCAATTCGCCTGATGGCAGCTTAATCAGCTTCCAAGGAATTAGAGCGCCAGACCAGTTTGACACAAAGATGAACAGAAATAATGTACCAATAAACGGTACCCAAGGGCGATATTCTTTTTCCCCAATTTGGTTTTTAGCCAAGTCCCGAATAAATTCCAGCGCATACTCCATAAAATTTTGCATTCCGCTGGGAATTCGCTGGATTTTGCTGGTTCCTAAAATCGAAACTACGACTAAAACAGCAATTACAAACCACGAGGTTAGAAAAACCTGTCCATGAACTTTCAGATTGCCGAGTTGCCAGTACAACTGCTGGCCAACTTCCAATTTGGCGAGGGGGAAACGATTAAAGGTGTTTAGAACGTCAAGCATTGCCATTCAACGGGCTTCCCCATACAAATCGATGAGTTGAGTTTTGCTCTTCTTACCTGACTTACCTGTAATCTAGTGCTAATGCACTTCGGATCACGTAAACCATCAGCGCAGCTTTGTAAGTCAGAAATCCCAAAAATATCGGTAAAATCTGTAGCTGATTCCACTGTGTTCCTACTATCATCACCGCGAAAAACAGACCGAGCCTTGTCTTGCTGATGCGTTGATTTTGGCTGCCGATTCGTTCAACGTCTCTAGCCAACATCTTTAAGTAAACCACACCTGTGACCGCCCCAAGCAAATAATTCAGGGCAATGTTGAGGGAGTAAAAAATCCAAACGGAGATAAAAATAATCGCCGTAAAAGCAAGGGTGTACGCCAACAACTCTTGTTGGAGGCGATAAAAGTCTTGCATGGGATTCGTTGTCTCGGACGAGACTGTCGAGACTGTCGAGACTGTGCCAGCTTGAGGAATATCCTCGGTTGCTGGTGTGGGTTCGGTGGGTGTGTTTTGCGTGTTCACGAAGCTCAGAAACTAATGCAGGTAGCAGGCGAGTGCTTTGCAAACTCAGAAAAATCATACCACGCGGCGGTAACAATACTTAAAATAAAATTAATCATATTTTCGGAATTTGGTGTCTGGCGCTTCGGAAACCTCAACCCGTTAAATGTCTGATCGACCTTACCCTACCTCTCCCACCGCCACACTGCACTTTATTACACATTGTTCTGTCACTTCTCACTAAGTAAGCCTCACTTAGTGAGAAGTGAGAAAGGCCGATCGCCCGAATCGATGAGGTAACTCTCCCTTGTCTGCCTCTGCGCGCTACAAGAGTTAATTCTAAATTCGATCTCATTCAATAACCTTAAACTCTTGAAGCGCCGGGAGAAAGTTTTTATTCTCGTGGCTCGATCGACTAAGCTTAATCAATGCAAATCGCTGTAGAGGCTGCAAACTCCCCCACTGTGCCAAAGTAATTGTCACGCCGAGCTCTTGCGCTTTTGCAGAAACAGACTCTGGTAGAGTTGCAGCATCCATCCACGGGGGATTTTCATCAACCGCCAAATCAGTTCCCGGTTTGCCTGTCTGTTGAATTAATATTTGATTTAGCTTTTCTCGGTAATCTGGAATTTCTGCACTTGTCGAGCAAGGTTTCTCTACAAGGATTTGACGTTCTGCTTGAGTAAAGTGATTCCAATCCTGCAACTTTAATTTAATGCCGCAAGTATCTAACTTGAGACGTACCTGCATCGGAATACAGCGCAGGGCTTCTACAAAGTCAGCTTCAAATTCAAAGAACATAAATATACAAATTTGTGAATGAGATTTTTTTTATTAACCGCAGAGGGCGCAGAGGGCGCAGAGTAAGAGAGGATGGGGAAGGTGAAAAGAATTTGATGCAGGTTTATTGCTCTTTATCAATAATTGCAGAAAATCGAGTCAGCATTTATAATTAAATAATATTACAAACTATTGACATGGATACCGTAGACTACCTTCGGATTAGCTTGATAGACCGCTGCAACTTCCGCTGTCTCTACTGTATGCCGGAAGGTAGCGAGTTGGACTATGTATTGCAGCAGCAGTTGTTAACTCACTCGGAATTGCTAACTCTGCTGCGCGAAGTTTTTATACCCGTGGGATTTACTAAGTTTCGCTTGACGGGTGGGGAACCGCTGCTGCGGCCTGGGGTGGTGGAATTGGTAAGGTCGATCGCCTCGATGCCCCAAACGCGAGATTTGTCAATGACAACTAATGGCTTTTTGTTGGCGGGAATGGCGGAAAATCTCTACAATGCTGGTTTGCGCCGGATTAATATTAGTTTGGATTCGCTGGAACCGGAGACTTTTGATAAGATAATTGGTAGTCGCGGACGATCGCGGTGGACGCAGGTTTGGGAAGGAATTCAAGCGGCTTATCAAGCTGGATTCGACCCGCTGAAACTGAATGTTGTGGTAATTCCCGGTGTGAATGACAGCGAAATATTGGATTTAGCGGCGTTAACAATTAACCGGAATTGGCACGTTCGTTTTATTGAGTTTATGCCGATCGGGAATGGGGATTTATTTGGCGATAAGGGTTGGGTAGCTTCGGCAGAATTGCGGCAACAAATTAGCGACAAATACGGGTTAGCCGAGTCGGGAGTGCGCGGAAATGGGCCGGCGGATGTGTTTCAAATTCCGGGGGCGAAGGGCACTTTAGGATTTATCAGCCAAATGTCGGAGTGTTTTTGCGATCGCTGCAACCGGATGCGTTTGTCTGCTGACGGGTGGCTGCGGCCTTGTCTGCTGAACGAAACTGGTCAAGTTGACTTAAAAACTGCTTTACGGAATGGGGTGTCTACAGGCGAATTGCGCGATCGAGTGCAGCAGATATTGAATATTAAACCGGAGATTAATTTCAAGCAGCGAGATTCGGGAACTACTCAAGGAAATTACAGCCGCACCATGTCTCAAATCGGCGGGTGATATCAATTCCGATTTTAGTATTCCCTCGATATTCTCTCCCCCTCTCTGTAATCTCTGCGTTCTCTGTGGTTAATTATAAATCAGGTTTTTAACGATGAACACCATCTCGATCACCATTTCAGACCTGCTGATGCTGAAGCTACAAAAAGTTGCTGCCCAGATGAATGTATCCATCGAGGAATTAGTCTTGATGAGCATTGAAAGCTCGATCGCGCAACGAGAAAATCCCGCAGCAAATACCGATCGAGATATTTGCCATCAAAATGCTGAAATTGCGATCGAGGTAATTGACAAATTTTATAGTCTTGCTACGGAATGGCAGAGTGAAGTTGGGGGAATGTCTTCGACAGCTCAAATGTCTCAGCATCCTGCATATCAGGAAATTATTAATATGGGTTCTCAAGTCGTACCGCTGTTGCTATCGGAACTGAAAAAAAATCCCCTTTACTGGTTAGCTGCATTGAATGAAATTACGGGTGAAAATCCCATTAAACCGGAACAAAGGGGAAGGGTAAAACAGATGGCATCAGCTTGGATAGAGTGGGGTAAAGATCGAGGCTACGCGATATAGATTATACTTAAGACAAACTTTGTAAATCTTCCTCAGATAGCTGGGCTATTTTCATCAAGGCTCTTAAGGTTCCAACTTTCAAATCTTGATTCCGGTGAACTGGAATTGACAAAATTTGTTCTATTTCGGCGTTTTCATAGATATGATGACTGCCAGTTACTCTTTTCAAAACCCAACCTTTATACTCTACTATTTTGCACAGTCGCTTCCCTGAAATAGATTTCATACAGCAATTTCAACAACTTTATCTGTGGAGGCAATTGCTTCACGACTATTAGCAACATCGAGCCAACCTTCAATCGCATCTTTTAAATTAGCCACCACTTCTTCCATAGTATCTCCTTCGGTAATGCAGCCAGGAAGTGCGGGAACTTCAGCCCAATAGCCACCTTCTTCTGCGGGATGGATGATTGCTCTAATTTTCATACATTTATTCAGTCATTTGTTAAGGATATTATAACGATTATTAATAAATACAGGAAATTATAGCCGCACCATGTCTCAAATCGGTGGCTAATTATCTATTATCAGTGATAAGTCAGTCTGAAGTCACGCCTTCGCCTCGCGCGCGGATAGATCATAAGCTGGCGTTGCCTGTCCTAGGTCGCAGAAATTCGATATTCAACTCTAGCTTCTCTCCTAGCCACAAAGAATGTTTCGTGTGGTCTGCCACATCGTCGCCTGTTTCAGGGTGAATGAGAATATTGAGCCCCTCACGATTCAGCATTAACCAGGGAACGACTTTGCCAAACTGGTCTGGTAAAAATGCAACTTGATACATTGCTTGGGGGTGGGGGCCAATGGGTTTGTCATGCCAACGCCCAAGCTGCACCTCAAACTGAGTCAATCCTTCTCGTACACGCGCTGCGGCATCGCGATTATCAGCGTCGAAGTAAATATGTCCATGAAAACCAACGATGTTAATGGTGTCTTCTTTCATCATTTTCAGTGGATTATTGAGCTGAGATAAACAACTTTATATTAACTTAACTTGCTGGATATTTTCTTCACTCGTGTAAAGTCCTTAAGTTAATAGCTCCTCAGTCTTTGCTTTTTTGGTTTCATGCTACGACAATACCAGTATACTCTCTGCTTCTCTCTCTCCAAACTGACTAATGATGTCGATTTCATCTCGCAAAATTTGAACAATTTTAGATGTTGAGCAATTGCCAACACGGAGATAAATAAATTTGGGAGGATGACCGTAAAGTAAACTCCGTTGATGAAAGTCAGAATCTTTGGAAACAATCACAAAATCATTTGCCTTTGCATATTCCCAAATTTCTGCATCATCAGTATTTGTCAGTCCTAGGGTCTTGACATGAGCAGAATCGGGATACAAACCGATAATTCTCTGAAGAATTCTGTCTGAGAGGTTTTCGTCCAACAGTAGTTTCACAGGGATGCCACAAATAACTTTTTTTCACGATCTGCGGCAAAAGCAAGGCAGGCTTTGATGTCTGCCGAAGTTAGTTCTGAAAAATCTTCCAGAATTTCTGCTTCCGTCATGCCACCGGCGAGATATTCTAAGATGTCGTAGACGGTGATTCGCATTCCCCGAATACATGGTTTGCCACTGCGTTTTCCAGGTTCAATTGTGATGATGTGGTGGTAGTCCATAAAGCAATATTTTGTACTAATAAGCATTATTATAACTGCAAATAATCCTGGTTTGTTTAAGTCACGATTAGAGGTTTGAGCAAGTAGTGAGAAAAAAAGAACCCTGACGTTGAAAGTAGCCAAGGCGGATCAGTTTTCTCATGGTCTGCGGCAAAAGCAAGACAGGCTTTGATGTCTGCCGAATTTAGTAGGGTTTTCCACCAATAAGACTCCAAAATTGGCGGCAGTCCGATCGACACGGGGCGATCGGCTCGACATCACGGACGGCTGGCACGGTTGGCACGGCTCCAAAATTGCAGGATAGACGCGCTGTTGTGCGCTTTTGGGGTGATTGATTGGTGAGGACAGGCACGGCTTGCACCGTCGCACCATAAGGACTGCTACGGCTCGGACTGTCGCACTGGTACGGCTGGCATGGTTGGCAAGTTTGGCGATCGTCTCGCTGGCACGGTCGGAGCGGTCGGACGGCTGGCACGGTCGGAGCGGTGGCACGGTCTAGCGCGTTCTAGCTGCTGGCACGGTTGGAGCGGTGGTGGTCTAGCTTTTTTGTTTTAAGTTACAAGATGTAAATAGTTGATGTTTTTTAAATATTGTCGTGTTAAAATTTTTTACGGTTTTTTAGGTACTTTATGTATGATTACCTCACATATAATGATTCCTGCCTTTTTTAAAAGAAATCATTCACTTCAATATTATGAAAATAATTCTACTTTAATAGAAATAGCTACTTACAATTTTGATTTGGGTTTAGACGTTGGTGAGTTAATTAATGTTAGTAATATTTCATTTATAGAGGAAGATTATACTTTTGAAGTTAGGGTTAAGAGTAAATCTAAAATTTTAATCGGAGAAAAGGAGAATTCTACACTGAGGATTGAATATATTGTAGACCTTGTAAAAGAAGAGGATAAAGAAAAAAGTTTCGTTTCATCAGATACAGACTTGTTTCTAATGGCACTGGTAGAACTTGCTGATAAGAGTTTATTAGATACAAATATTACTCTTTTTGTTCAAGGTATAGTTGTTAGTGGGAAATTGATTAGTGAGTACACTTATTTTTTAGGTATACTTCATGAAACACATGAGAAAAATTCTCTTTATCCTGACTTGGGTGATACAAATAAGTTTTTAGGTCGATATATGACTAACTATAGTTATAGACAGAAATCGCTCAACCATGAGTTTATTTATTTGGAACAAGCAAAGGTTTCATTTAGTAACTCTGTTCTTTTATCACCAAACTATGACGGTTATTGGAGAGGACGTTTAAGCCGTATTGATGGATTTTTGGTAGAGAACTTGAAAAACTATAATTTATCAGAATACGATCTTTAATTCGCATTGATTGATTTTGATACTTCTGTACAGATAGGCAATTATAAAGGTTTGACACTCTAAATCAGGAAATTAACGTTTCCTGATTTAGTCAAGTAACGTGCCTGATATTTGTTGTAAGGGTTACAGGGCGTAGGCGGGGAAATAGTAGAATTGTGAACCAAATACAAACCTGCCACACACATAGTGCAGCGGTTTTTTTCAGATGTATTCTTAGTTAAAAAGGCTATTCCATGTTGCGATTAATTCTTTGAAATGGTTGTACATAATTCTTATTAGCTCTAACCCAGCAGCGATACCTGCCCATAGAATGACTTCCAACCCATAGCCAAGGTTTCCCCCGTCGGTCAAGAAAAATTCCAACCGCATCAAATTTTTCTCCATTTGGTATAACCCTATTAACGGGCGAATTAAGTATATCCATTTGGTTACTATCACCTGTTCTATCTTCGCAGCGAACATTCAAACCTTCTGGATCTACGACTTCCCACACAAAAGGCATGACTCCACTATTTCCGTTGACTATGCGGTAGTCTCCATTGTTGTCAGCCGCCGGATATGGGAGGGAATTTTGAACTTTGAGTAATGGGGTAGCGACGCTTTTATCAGAAAAAGAAGGTAAAAAAACTCCGGCAGTGAAGATTAGGCCAATCACAAAATTTTTGAACATAAGATTGTCTGCCAACTCATAAATTCTATTTACATATATTTGTATCGTAGTTGCGATACGTTTTAACTGGTTCCCAGGCCTTAGCCTGGGAACCGAGAGCCAGAGGCTCTGCCTCGCTAACGGATAAAAATAAAAACAGGAGGCAGATGCTCATGGAATGTGTTCCCAGGCTCTAGCCTGGGAACGAGCAAACACCTACGCTTTGCGCTTCCGACGGCGAATCAGCACACTCATCACTTGCTTCGGATTAGCTGCACGTTGTAGGGGACTCCAATCGCCCACTTGGGCAAATCCCAGGCGGTACAAGGTGAGTATGGTTTCCCTGACACCCTTGGGCGAACCTGTCACCGTTACACACACCACATCCTGTTCCGATTCTGCTGCTGAGTCGTCATTTGGCCGTGCAAATTTGTTGTCGTCAGGCAAGAATTCCTGTGACATAATTATGTTCTCCTGGTTTTGGGTTTTCTAGAAAAACCCAAAAACCCAGCCGCCCCGCTTTTCAACACATAGCAGGGCGGCTACAGAGGATGTTAAGATACTCCGTTAGCCTCCAGACTGCTTTGATCAGTTTGGCGGTTAGCTGTCCATTGCTGCTCGCAACAGCTTTGGGCAGTGCAACTAGATTTTTGGGCGACGCGGGTTACTTCCTCTACAAGCAAAGCAACCTCTAACTTCAAAGCGTAGCCGCAGAGGGGGGCCTGTGTCAATCCATTTGGGATTTGGGATTTGGGAAAGGTGCGTCAGCTTTGAGATTGCTTCACTACCTTCGCAATGACAGAAAATCCTAGTACCTGCATCCAGGATTAACTGGTTCCCAGGCTCTAGCCCATTCGTGACAACTTAACGTCAAACCCAATCACAGACTGCTGTTTGAGTATTAAGCTCAGATCCCCCCTAGCCCCCCTTAACAAGGGGGGGACAAGAGTCTTCTCAAAGTCAACCCCTACTCCCCTTCTTAAGGGGGATTTAGGGGGATCTAGACTTAGCTAAATCAGATCCCCCCTAGCCCCCCTTAACAAGGGGGGGACAAGAGTCTTCTCAAAGTCAACCCCTACTCCCCTTCTTAAGGGGGATTTAGGGGGATCTAGACTTAGCTAGATGCGAGATTTATCAATGGTTTCAGTCTTAAGTTGTCACCAATGGGCTAGAGTCTAGGAACGAGCAATCGCCTACTTCCTAGGCTTTGCGCTAGAGTTATAATATTAAAATCAATTTAAAAAGTGCGATCGACCCCGCTATCATCAGCCCAAAAACTTGCACTCAAGGATAATTATGCTGCACAATCTTCAGCAATCTCACGAACAAGAGATACAGACGATTACTCAAGTTTTGGGAAAAATCACCAACCGCACGGCGGATCAGATTAAACCATTACTAGATGCGATGCTCAAACAGCTAATTGAACCTCAACAACGTCCATTTTATGAAACAGCTACCCCAACAGAATGGTCAATAGCATTTCAAGAATGGGTTGATAGTCATCGTACCCTAAATCTCCCCACTCTTTCAGATGAAGCTATTAGCAGAGAGAGCATTTATGGAGACAGAGGTTAAATGCCGTTTCTCGTAGATACAAACATACTGCTACGTAGCATCGATACAGCACACCCAATGAATCCTGATGCCGTTAATGCCGTGATTACTCTGCGCGATCGCGGGGAACAACTTTATATCGTACCCCAAAATTTGATCGAGTTTTGGAACGTTTGCACGCGCCCGATCCAGAGAAATGGATTAGGGCGTACTGTAACAGAAGCCGAGGCAGAAATTAATCGCTTAAAACAGCTTTTTCCTCTCTTGTTGGATACCGAAGCAATTTATCAAGAATGGGAGCGACTGGTGATAACACATAAGGTTATACCAATTTTTTATGAGGCCCCGTAGAATTTGATCCCCCCTAACCCCCCTTAATAAGGGGGGGACAAGATTCTTCTCAAAGTCCCCCTTCTTAAGGGGGATTTAGGGGGATCGAGATATGTGCAACTTCACATTAAATTGGTATTATAGGTGTCAATGTTCATGATGCGCGGCTAGTTGCTGCTATGCTAGTTCATGGTTTAACCCATATCCTAACTTTTAACATTGCTGATTTCGCTCGTTATTCACAAATTACGGCTGTTAATCCTCCAACTGTAAAACCTTGATTAATTGGGAATTTAACAGAAATTATACTCCGAGCAAAGAACAGGCAAGATGCCTGTTCCACAAAAAGCTAATTTGATTGTGGGGAGTAGGAGTTGGGCCGGAGAGCCTGCCCTTAGATTTTACCGGGTGTTAGCAAAATTAGCTGTTTTGATAAGATCGATCGCACTTCATCCAATCCCATCTCCACATCCGCCAAAATCTCTCCTATGCTTTTGCCAGACGGGCTTCCCTCTTTCTCCCCCCCTTGGCAAGGGGGGGCTGGGGGGGGTACACAACCTTGCAAAAACTCAAATTCCGCACTTGACAAATTGAGCAATTGGTAGTTGCAATCAAACACTTGTTGACTCGGCCAACCGTGCATACAACCACTCAACTCTGGAATTGCCGCCAAAAGTGCCTTATCGTCCGACCAATCAATTTTATTAACAGGCTTTTTGCCCAAGAAAAACTCGTAATGAGTGATTTCCGTATCCAACAATTCAATTAATCGATAAAGCTCTCTTTCCGTCAAACCCTGAGCTCTTTCTATCAATTCCGGCGCTTTCCCCAAAAGTCTTTCTAACTGCCAATATCCCGGATTTGAGAAACCGATAAATTCCAATCCCGAAGCGTCAATTAACTCGAACAAAGTCTCAATATTGTAGTCAATTTCCTGCGGGTGAACGTACATATCAGCAAAACATTCGTCCCGCTGATTTTCTCCTGCCCAACGCTGTTTTTCGTACTTGACAAGACGGTTGTTTTCTGGTAATGAAGCAAAGATTTGACGACCGACTTTCACACCATCGGGATAGTCACCTTTTTGCGGGCCTTGGAGAAGTGCGATCGCCCTTTGCATGAGTTGAATTTCCCAGCGTCCGAGCTCAGCATACACAAAAATGTGCATCACACCGCCCGCCGCCAACTTCGCCGCCAGCGCTTGAATGCCCCGGATCGGATCGGGTAAGTGGTGCAGCACGCCCACGCAGTTGATCAAATCGAACTCGCCCTCTAACTCGGCGGCATCGTACAGGCTGAGGTGGCGAAAATCAACTTCCCGCGCTCCCGTTAGCGAAGCCCTCGAAGAGGATCGCCGACACCGTTCTTGTGCTACCTTCAAAGCACCCTCGCTCAGGTCGATCGCCGTCACCGAAGCTTCAGGATTGAGGTGAATCAGATAATCGGTACTCGAACCAGTGCCGCAGCCAGCATCTAAAATCCGAACATCTAGTTTTGGCGGCTTTTGGCCGGTGCAAAAATTGTAAGCATCAGGCCAACTCCAGCGCCAGTTGTATCCTGGCGGCGGTTCATCGGACAAAGGATCGGGCGGAAAAGGGAAAGTATCGTAAAGCCGCCGCACGGCAGCACTGATATCAGGCGTAGTATCCATAGGTGAGGTAATTGTGCGTGAGTTTGGAGATTGGTTGTCAGTAGCTACGGACGAACAGCGCGACGCGATGCACTTCTATTGCTTCCTTACTGGCAACCAAAGTGGCGTCTCGCCAAGTTGGGAAGCCTAAGAGAGAGGGATCGGGCGATCGACTAACCCCTGGTAGCCAAGCCCTGACAGCTTCTGCGTAATAAAACTTATCATTTTTTCTCATATAAGCTCTCTTAAATCTATACAATAAATCTCGACAGGCTTTTTAACAAACAAGGACTGTCAATAGCCCACCGCTGAACTGTCGAGTAAAGCGGAGGCGTCTTTCCGCAGAAAGTCAAAAGCCCCGAAACAGGCAGAAGAAAATTTTTGATTTTCTTTTCCTTTAATTCAAGGCACTGGCTGCAATCGCCCAACGGCAACTCTCCTGCCGAGTCTTTTTTTCCACGGGTATACCGGCGGATCGCAGCGGAGGGAGTACCCCGTGCCTGCCTTCGGATCGGACATTTCCCCGCAGGCAGAAAGATGAAACCAAAACATTTTAATCTAAGAAAGTAAGCGCGCCCGAACCTCGTGACAGGTAAAGGCAAAAAGTAAACAAAGCAAAAATACCTACTTAGACCTGCATGAGAAGGCAAGGTTAGTCTGGTTAAATGCTGCAACGATTTAGATAGGGAGCTAAGGAGTCTAATGACTGTAAAGGCAAGTGGTGGAAGCTCGGTTGCGCGTCCGCAACTATATCAAACTGTACCGGTCGCAACAATTTCGCAAGCAGAACAGCAAGACCGCTTTCTACAGCGGGGCGAACTCAGCGAACTAGCAAGTTATTTCAGTTCCGGGGCTCTTCGGATCGATATCTCTGCGACGCTGACCCAAAACTCGGAACTGATAGTATCCCGCGCAGCCAACCGGATTTTTACCGGCGGTTCCCCGCTGGCATTTTTGGAAAGACCACAAGAACCTGCGATGGCTGTAGCAGGCGCGGCTCGTGGCGGCACGGCGAATGTCTCTGAAGGCATGAAACTGGGAAATGTCACCTACGTAGAAAGCCGCGCTGGTGGCAACGGCGGTGGCGGCGGTTTCTTGGGGCTAGGAAATCTATTTTCTGGCAACGGTGGCGGCTACAGCGGCCCAATCCCAGCAGGATTTCAGCCGATCAATGTCTCGCGCTACGGCCCGGGTAACATGACCAAATCTCTGCGGGACTTGAGCTGGTTTTTGCGTTACATCACCTACGCGATCGTAGCTGGCGACCCGAACATTATTTCGGTGAACGTGCGCGGATTGCGGGAAATCATCGAAAATGCTTGCTCTTCGGCGGCCACAATTGTGGCAATGCAGGAAATGAAGGCAGCATCTTTGGGATATTTCAGAAACAATGCAGAGGCAAGTGCGATCGTCGGACAGTATTTCGACGTAGCAATTACCGAATTCAAAGCTCCCACACCTTCAGACAAGGTGCGGCAGCGCGAAAGCAACGACCAGCAAGGCTTACAACTGCCTCAAATTTACTTCAACGCAGCCGAGCGACGATCGAAATTCGTCATGAAAACCGGCCTGTCTTCGGCCGAAAAGCTAGAAGTAATCAAAGCAGCTTACCGCCAAGTATTCGAGCGCGACATTAGCCGCGCATACAGCCAAAGCATTTCTGACTTGGAATCCAAGGTCAAAAATGGCGAAATCTCGATGAAAGAGTTTATTCGCCGCCTTGGCAAATCTCCTCTGTACCGCCAGCAATTCTACGAGCCGTTTGTCAACAGCCGTGCTGTAGAATTGGCCGCCCGCCACTTCCTCGGCCGCGGTTTGAGCTCGCGGGAGGAATTTAGCAAGTATTTTGCGATCGTCAGCAAAGGCGGCCTGCCAGCCCTCGTAGACGCGATGGTTTATTCCCAGGAATATTCCGACTACTTCGGCGAAGAAACAGTGCCTTACCTGCGCGGTTTGGGCCAAGAAGCTCAGGAGTGTCGCAACTGGGGCCCGCAAATTGATTTGTTCAATTTCAGCGCTCCGTTCCGCAAGGTTCCTCAGTTCATCACCTTGTTTGCCGGCTACAACCAGCCTCTGCCAGACCAGCACGTTTACGGTGTTGGTAATGACCCCTTAGAAATTCAGTTTGGCGCGATTTTCCCGAAAGAAACTCGCAACCCCAAGAGCCGTCCGGCTCCCTTCGGCAAAGACACTCGCCGTATCCTGATCCGTCAAGGTGCGGGGATTGACAATCAGTTGAGCAATCCGGCGGCTCGCGGTGCTGCTCCTGGTTCTCTGGGCCCCAAGGTCTTTAAATTAGACCAGTTACCGAGCAACTATGTTGCTTCCAAGAAAACTGCCCGCGGTGTCTCTAGCAGCTACAGCAATGCTTCCAGTGTCAAATTTACCGAAAGTTCGACTCAAGCGGTGATTCGGGCAGCTTACCTGCAAGTGTTTGGTCGCGATGTGTTCGACGGCCAGCGCCAAAAGGTGGCGGAAATTAAGCTGGAAAACGGCGAGATTCCGATGCGCGAGTTTATTCGGATGTTGGCGAAGTCTGATGTGTTCCGCAATATGTACTGGAGCAAGCTCTACGTTTGTAAGGCGATCGAGTACATTCACCGCCGACTCCTGGGACGCCCTACCTACGGCCGTCAGGAAATGAACGCTTACTTTGACATTTGCGCCAAGAAGGGTTTCTACGCGCTGGTCGATGGCATCATGGACAGCATGGAGTACAACGAAGCTTTCGGGGAAGATACAGTGCCCTACGAGCGCTATGTGACTCCCGGTGGTTTGTCGATGCGGACGATGCGATCGGGTTCCGTCGCTGAGCAAAATGTCCAAGCTAAGACTCCTGAAACTCCTCGGTTTATCGAACTCGGCACTGCGCTCGATCGCGGCGATTTCGAGTTACAAAATAGCCTCGCTCAAGGTGTCAGCAAGCGGCGCGAACAAACTAAGGTGTTCAAGCTGACGACTACTTCTGACAAAGTAGCTTTGAAAACTTTAATTCAAGCTGCTTACCGTCAAATTTTTGAGCGCGATTTAAACCCCTACGTTGTGAAGAATGAATTCACGGCGCTGGAAAGCAAACTGGGCAACAATGAAATCAATCTCAAGGAGTTCATTGAGGCTTTGGGCTGCTCGTCGCTGTACGTCAAACAGTTCTACGCACCTTATCCCAATACTAAGGTGATTGAGTTGGGTACGAAGCACTTCTTGGGCCGTGCTCCCCGCAATCAAGCGGAGATTCGGACTTATAACCAAATCTTGGCAAGTAAAGGGATTAAGGGCTTTATCAACGCGATGTTGAACAGCGTTGAATATGCCGAGGCTTTTGGTGAGGATACTGTTCCTTACCGCCGCTTTCCGACTCTACCGGCTGCGAATTTCCCGAATACCGAAAGGCTGTACAATCAACTCACTAAGCAGAATGGTGAGTTGGTGGTTCCAAGCTTTGAGCCAGTAGCTGCTACTGACAGAAGCTAACAACAAACTGCAAGAAAATTGAGTTGGTAGATTGACAAAAATCCCTCGCTATGGTAATGCTGTAGCGGGGGATTTTTGGTAGAGGGCGATCGGGAATTGGGAATCCAGTAACAGATGAATCCAAAGGGAAATAACGAGCAATCAAATCCACTGCAAAAACTCAGGACTACCCCTACAACCTCAGAGGCTAAATTAATTCAAAATCGAGAGACTTGGCTACCGCGTGCCGAAGCTCTAGCAGTAGATAAAGCTCAGGAAGTGATGAATGACCTTTACAGGGAGGGAGCAGAGTACGGTGATGGAAGTTGTGCTTTCATGGTAATGAAGGAACAATTTGAAGGAGGCGTAGGAAATCCACCGCAGTCGCTAAAAGATAGCACCCTCCACGCTGGAAAGTGCCAGCAGTATATTAAGGGACTTCGGAGGCATTTAGCAAAGTTGCCCTCTGAGGCAAAGGAAAAAATTGAGCAGGAAATTGTCAAGATGGAAGAGGCGCTAAAATGGGCTGAAGACTACCGCAACAGCGATGAACCGGGAGCGTGTCACTTTTGCAATAAGTATAAATGCTCAGAAAAAGCAGAATAGTAGCTTTGAGCTATTGTTGAGCAAAATAGGCGAAAATAGTAATGATGTCTTAATTAGTGGCGAATGAATCATGACTCCCGAACAAAAACAGGCAATTAAAACATATGTGGAGGCTATTTCGGCAATTCTTTATGCTGATTGTGACCCTGAATCCTTGAAAACATTAGAAGATATTGAAATAACAGTCAAAGATAAAGTGTTAACTCATGTGACACCAGAGATAGGATTTTTTTTATCTACTCAGCTAGCGGTACAAAAGCAGGAAGGGTAAAGAGATTAAAAAGTACATTAGGTAATTTAAGCATCACCCAAAAGCAAGCAGATAAACTAGGGTGTGGGAGTGGGAGTAGATTGAGTCCACATTTAGAGAACTGTTGTTTAAGACTGAGTGCTAATGTTGCCTATCAAAATGCAGCGAAAGATATTGAATATATCACAGGGATTACGGTTCCAGCGAAGACACAACAAAGATTAGTACATTATCAAAAATTTGAGCAGCCCATTGCAACAGCAGATATTGCCGAGTTAAGTGTAGACGGTGGAAAAGCACGATTAATCACACCACTCGGAGAAAAATCGGAGTGGAAAGATTATAAAGCAATTGTGTCAGAAGCAGGGATAGTAGGTAGTTTTGACAAAAATGAGATAATTATTAATTGGGCAAATCAACAGCCACTAGAAAAACCAGTAAATTGTTTAGGTGATGGACATGATGGTGTATGGAATATATTCAAGGAAATTAGTTGTAAACAGGACAGAAGGGAAATTCGGGACTGGTATCATTTGAAGGAAAATCTTCAGAAAGTAGGCGGTTCAATTAAGCGATTGAAGCAAGCAGAAACATATTTATGGAAAGGAAATGTAAAAAGTGCAAAAGCACTATTTACAGAGTTAAAGAGAAAAACAGCAGTTAATTTTTGCAAATATTTAGAAAAGCACAAAGAAAGAATTATTAATTACGAAACTTTCCAAAGAGATGAAATATGTTCAATTGGCTCTGGCGCAGTAGAATCAGGAATTAAGCAAATAGCTAGACGAATTAAAATATCTGGAGCAAGTTGGAAATCAGAACATATTGGACAGGTATTGGCTCATCGATGTGCTTACTTAAATGACTTAATTGGTAAATCACCAAAAGCTGCTTAAGTATTTTTACTCATCACAAAAGTGACACGCTCCCGATGAACCGGAGATTCCCAGATGGGCAAAACCTTGGAAAGAACAATTGGGGAAATAAAGTAATGCTTAAGTTAGACAGCAAGCGCAGTCGTTATTTAGGAATGGATTGGCAAAGCAAGCAGCATCCATTTGCGATCGAGCCGAATGACTCTCTAATCTGTTGCGATTTAAGAGGTTGTATCTTTGATAAACTAGATTTATCGGGATGTGAGTTTTTTGGTTGTCGCTTGAATGGAACATCTTTTCAAGGAGCAACTTTACATGAAACAAAATTTATTGGCTGTTTTTCTGATGAAGGAGATCGCCCAACGGATTTTAGCAATACGATCGCAGGAAGTGTATCAGTAGTAAGTTCTCACATAAACTTTCTATCGGAAGAACATCAGCCTAATTTTCAAAATAGTTTCTGGGGTGATGATTTAATCTTGGGAGATTCTATCCGAAATGTTTTTAGATGGCCTTCGGAAGTAGCAAAGGCTGCTGCTGATACACTCTCAGAACGCAATGATGTTAGATACAATGCTACTGTAAAATTGGGAGAGTTAGATAATCCCGTTGTTGCTCCTCTACTGGGTTGCTTGCTTGCTGACAAGGAATGGGATGTAAGGGCGATCGCCCTGGAAGTATTAGGGAAGCTACGACATCAGGAATTTGGGTACGGTGACGAAGTATTATTAGAGTGGATGTTTGTATGTCTGGGAGACAAGCATTCGATCGTGCGGCAGACAGCGGCAGAACTTGTAGAAACTATTTCACCGCCAGATCGCGTTTTACTGACTTCTATTAATAGAATGGTTGTAGGTACTTCCGATGAGGAGCGACTGGCTGGTTTGCTGGCGGTTATTGAACTCTGCCAACTCGATGATAATTATGTTGATTTATTGGATCGAGAAGTAATTGATTCTCTACTTTTAAAGGAAGGATCTGAAATTCGCAGCGAATCCTCGCGGCTGCTGGAGATAATTGGCGATCGGGCGATTTAGAATTATTGAAATTGGCAAAATTCTAACATCCGTTTGATTTTTGGCAACTGTCTTTCAGATTTTCGGAAAGCCAGCCAGATGCGATTGGTAACAGCCTGTGCAGGTTTGAGGACAAGTGTCAAGCGATTTTCTTTCACCCAATCTGCACACAAGTAGTCGGGAAGAACGCTAAAGCCAAATCCCAATGCAACGGCTTGTCTAATTGCTCTTAAATCGGGAATAATTAGTTTGGGCTGAACGTCAATTCTTCTGCCAAATACCACTCGCCACAAGCGGCGGGCGATCGGCAATTCTTCGCTGTAAGCAATCCAAGGTTGGGTTAGAAGCCATTGAGCGAGTGGATTCAAATCAGCTTGGCTGGTTCCTTCAGCAATAGGATTTGCAATATTTGGCGGCCCAATAAGCCAGAAATTTTCCTCGAATAGCAGTTGACATTCAATATCGGATAAAGTGATTTTTTGAGTAGCAATTACAATGTCTAGCTTTCCTGCTTTGAGTTGTTGGACTAACTCTGCTGTCAACCCAAATTGCACGGTGTAAAAAGTGCTATCGTCCTGCGGTAGTCGATCGAGAATTCGTTCTGTGAAAAATTCTTGGGGCGTACCGATTCTGATTGTTTGCGGAGTTTGGGATGTTGAGTTTTTGTGGGGAATTGATTCGAGTTTCTCGATCGCACCAGCAATTTGAGTATAAAGTCTTTGTCCCGCTTCGGTGGGAACCCTCCGCCTCGGAGTCCTTTGAAACAAAGGATTTCCCAAAGCTGACTCTCTTGCTGCGACCTGTTGGCTAACAGCCGATTGCGTAAGGTGGAGAACTTGGGCGGCCCCCGATACGGTTCCCACGCGGTAAACCTCGATCGAGCTGCGATACCATTCAAAGTTAATCATAAATAGATTTATACCAGCTCTAAAATTTTATAATTTGTATTTTAGATAAATTCCACCTAGGATCAGAACAACAGGCACAAACACACCTGATAGTAAGAGGAATAGACGATGACTAGCCAAAAAGTTCTGATTGTTTTAACCAGCCACGGTACATTGGGCGACACTGGTAAAGAAACTGGTTTTTATCTCCCAGAGGTGACGCATCCATGGGACGCATTTACTCAGGCTGGATTAACGGTAGATTTTGTCAGCCCCAAAGGCGGTAAAGCTCCAATGATTGGGGTAGATTTAGAAGACCCGCTAAATAGGGCTTTTTTAGAGGATTTGCGACAGGTGGCGCAAGTGGAAAATACTCTCCATCCTAGAGAAATTGACCCCGCAGAATATGGCGCTATTTTCTACGCTGGGGGACACGGTACAATGTGGGATTTTGCGGATAACCCGGAACTTGCTGCGATTGGTGCTGCTATTTACGAAGCAGGTGGCGTTGTCGGTGCTGTCTGTCACGGACCGGCGGCGTTAGTTAATCTTAAGTTGTCGGATGGTGAGTACCTGGTTGCAAATAAGACTGTGGCTGCTTTTACTAATGAAGAGGAAGCCGCTGTGGGACTGACTGAAATAGTGCCGTTTTTGCTGGAGTCGAAATTAATTGAACGCGGCGCTAATTATACGAAAGTTCCTAATTTTCAGCCTCATGTTGTCGTCAGCGAGAGGCTCGTCACAGGCCAAAACCCCGCTTCGGCGGCAGGTGTCGGTCACAAAATGGTAGAATTGATCAAAAATAAGTAGATCCCAAAAAAAGATCGCACCGAGAAACCCGGTTTCTTAAACAACACCTTCGCGTCTAAGTCAAAATCCTGTAAGAAAGTAGGTTGGGTGGAGGCACTCGTACCCAACCTACTCTGAAAATGGCGATGGTATGATTAAAAAAATCTGGTTTTGGGATAGCTAATTACTACCTGTTTTTTTTTCTGCGGTTAACCGTACTCAAATAGCCACTTTTATCCGAGAACATTACTGCCAAATTTTCGTCTGTGATGCCAATGAAGTCGCGCTCGCTGTACGAATATAAATTACTTATTTCTGGGGGTATTAGTTGATTCTATTGATTCCCAGTACGCAAAAAATAAGTATAATTTCAGAGTGATGGTTTAGGGAGGTATCAAGATATTGAGCGTCCCAGAAAACATCAAAATAAGTTGATAATTAGTGCTGATTATTACCATAGCGAAACGAATAAGGTATTAGGGCATAATGTTGTGAAAGATGGAACAGGGTATGGAACTAAATTTACAGAAATTTTATAGCGCCTGCAATCCCAGCTACACCCTGGCAGTAGCAAATCAACAAGACCGACAATACTATATCGATTTCTCTTCAGTGCGGGGCGGCACAATCGTAGAACAATTGGAGCGCACCATCAGCCGTCTGTCCCCCGATGCACCTACCTGTCAATTATTCACCGGTCACATCGGCTCTGGTAAATCAACTGAATTGCTGCGGCTGCAAGCTCAATTGCAGCAACAAGGATTTCATGTTGTTTATTTTGAGTCGAGTAAAGACTTAGACATGGCAGATGTAGATATCACTGACATTTTGTTGAGCGTTGCTCGTCAGGTGAGCGAAAGCATTGAGAAAATGAAAATCAAGCTGCAACCGACGGGTTTTAAAGCTTTGCTCAAAGGGGTTGCTGATGTTTTTCAAACTCAAATAGACTTGAGTGCTGAAGCTAATGTCCCTGGTGTTGGGGAAATAAATGCCAGCACCGAGGGAGAATTTTCTCTGGCGTTGGGAATTGGCAAAATTACTGCTAAGGCGAAAGATGCTCCGAATCTGCGATCGGAGTTGAGGCAATATTTGGAGCCGCGAACTAACGTAATTTTAGATGCACTGAATAAGGAGTTGTTGGAGCCGGCTAATCAAGAACTAAAACGCCAAGGGAAACAAGGACTTGTAGTAATTATCGACAATCTCGATCGCATACACCTGTGCGCGAAACCGACGGGGCGACTGCAGCCGGAATACCTGTTTGTCGATCGCGGCGAACAGTTGGCAAGACTAAATTGCCACGTCGTGTATACAATTCCTTTGGTGCTGATTTTCTCTAACGATTTGGGCCAGTTGACCAATCGATTTGGGGTAGATCCGAAGGTTTTGCCGATGGTGCCGGTGCAGTTGAGCGACGGTTCTGAGTGCTCTGAGGGTGTGGAATTGCTGCAGCAGATGGTTCTGGCGCGGGCTTTTCCCACAGTGCACCCTTCGCAGCGCTATGCTTTGGTTGGCAAAGTTTTCGACTCTGCGGAAACTCTCGATCGCCTGTGTCGAGTCAGCGGCGGTCATGTCCGCAATTTGCTGCAACTACTGTATGGCTGTCTGCAGAAACAAGACCCTCCTCTGTCGCGGGAAACTTTGGAAAATGTGATCATCCAGCGCCGCCACCAGCTTACTTTGGCGATCGAACCCGATGAGTGGAAATTGCTGCGCCAAGTATCCGCTACCAAAACTGTGAACGGGGAAACTAAATACCAAATATTGCTGCGGAGTCTCTGGGTGTTTGAATACCGTTACGGCGAAGATTATTGGTTTGATGTCAATCCGATTTTGGCTGACGCCAAAGAGTTTCGGGAAACAGTTGACAGTTGACAGTTGACAGTTGACAGTTGACGGTTGACAGTCACTCGGCGAGGAAAATCGCTTCTGAACCAACGAAGTTCACTCCTAGCTGACTAAAGAATCAGGGCCCAACTGTAGCAGGATGTGGTATTAAAACTAACAACAGTTAACAGTCAACAGTCAACAGTCAACAGTCAACTAACAAAAATGATTAAAGGCACTACTAAACTGTTAGGAGTAATTGGTCATCCCGTCGAACATTCTCTGTCGCCGGCGATGCACAATGCTGCTATTTCCCACTTGGGAGTCGATTTTGTTTACTTGCCGTTTCCGGTAAAACCAGGGGATTTAAAAGCTGCTCTTGCAGGATTTGCGGCGATCGGCGTTCGGGGATTTAGCATCACGATTCCGCACAAACAAGCAATCCTACCGCTGCTGTCGGAAGTTTCCCCGATCGCCAGATCGATCGGCGCAGTCAATACCGTATACCTAACTGACAAAGGTTGGTGCGGCACAAATACTGACGTTGAAGGCTTTCTCGCGCCGCTGCAAACCCCCCCAACCCCCCCTTACCAAGGGGGGGCTAAAGACGCGACCTCTGGCTTAGAAACGGGCAATACGGCTGTCGAATCCTGTCCCCCCCCTTACCAAGGGGGGGCTGTCGAATCCTGTCCCCCCCCTTACCAAGGGGGGGCTAGGGGGGGTTCCGATTGGAGTCAGAAAGTAGCGGTAATTTTGGGGAATGGCGGGGCGGCGAGAGCTGTTGTGGCTGGATGCGCTCAATTGGGATGTGCAGAGATTCACGTTATCGGCCGCAACGAACAAAATTTAGCGGAATTTCAGCAGAGTTGGGTCAATTCTCCGATGCCCGTGCAGAATTTGCAGGTGCATACTTGGGATAATTTGTCAATGTTAATCTCGCAGGCAGATTTGCTTGTGAACACGACGCCTGTGGGGATGTATCCGCAGGGGGAAAAGTCGCCGGTTGCGGCTGGTGAGCTCGATCGAATTTCAGCAGGTGCGATCGTCTATGATTTAATTTACACCCCTAATCCTACCCAGTTTCTCAAAGATGCACAGCTTCGGGGAGCGCGAGCTATTGACGGACTCGAAATGCTAGTTCAACAAGGAGCAGCCGCCTTAAAAATTTGGCTGGATAAAGAATCTGTCCCAGTCGATGTGATGCGCCAAGCCTTGCGACAGCATTTAGGTCTAGATTAATGCCATTTCTTCAAAAAGTAGCTGTAGTTTTCAGAATTCCTATAAGTAGGAATTTGAGGCCCAATTCGCGCTAAGCTGAGGATTAAAATATACTTGCGCTGCAATTTATGAAATTTCGAGCTATCAGCCTTTTTTTTGCTACTTGCCTAATCGGAATTTTTAGTTTGGTATTCACTCCACCTGCTTGGGCTCTGACGCAGATTAAACTTTCCGACCTTTCTTATCGCGAATGTCCTGCCGAAATGGGAGAAGGAACAGTCACCAGTGGAAGTTCTATGGAAGCTAACTGCTTTTTGATTACTGGGAAAGCTGAAAATAGCACGGGCAAACCAGTTGTCAATGCCGATATTTTCGGCCGCATTTATGATGCTGACGACAATCCGGTGATGCAAAACCGGACTCGCTTGGGTTCTATAGAAGAAGTTCCTCCCGGAGTTAGCGATTTTCAGCTCAGAATTTCCGTTGCAGCAAATCAACGAACACCTTTGAAGCTCAAGCAATTTAAAGCTACAGGTTTTACTGGCGTGGTTCGCCGTTAACGAAACTCTTGGAGATTTTAGATGGCTGAGAAAGAGATTTTGGGTTAGCTGGTGAGAAACCGCGAGGCAGTTTGAGATTTGAGATTTGAGATTTGAGATTGTTGAGTGGGTGGCAATTTCTCCTTTCTAATGTAAGACTAACTCCCCAGCTTTTCAACCGGGGAGTTTATCTAAAAATGTCAAATCTAAAATTTAGTTGTCGGCAGCTAGGTCGGCAAAACAATTTACGCTCGATGCTTAAAAACTTAAGCTTTTCAAACTACAAGGATGTTTGCAAGCTGGTCAAAAGACCGATCAAGAATTCCGAGCCGAACTGCAGTACAAAAAATGCAATCAGTGGCGAAAAGTCAATCCCTCCCAAGGGGGGGATAATCGAGCGGAATAGATTGAGGTAAGGATCTGTTAACTGACTCAAAATTGAAAACGGGGGGTCGTACCAATTGATGTTAGGGAACCAGCTTAACAGCACCCGAATAATCATCAGGGCTACATAGATTTGCAGAAATGTGGACAGCGTGGTTGCCAAAAGGCCTATTGAAGAACTCATAAATTTTGCTTCTAGTTTGAGTAAAGTTTACAGACACTTTAACTGTGAGTTTAGCATAGCTGGGGCAGAGAGAGGGGGAGAGGGCAGGGCTGTTTCATTCTCTTGTAGGGGCAATCCCTCGTGAAGAGCCCCTATATCTGAAACCCCGATGCGCTCGTCTATGGGCCAGGGCGGGGACTCTTGGCACCGCCCCTACAAAATCTTGGTTTTTCTGATAATGAAACCGCCCTGGGGGAGAGGGGGAGCATCAGGCTGTTTACGGGCGGGCAGGATAGGATACTCAACCCCTACTCCCCACAATAAAATTCACTGTTTGTGCCACAGGCCCAAAAGCCAGTTGTTGAGAATAGCGCAAGATGTTAGTAGCCCCCATTGATCTGCCAGACTAATCTAAAATTTTAAATGGATTCAGGAGTCTTGGGCGATCGAACCCTCGCTGTTGTGCTGCTGCGCGTTGCCGTTTACGTCGCCGAGTTGCAGCCGCACGTCATCTATTGCCTGATTTAGCTGGGCAATTTTATCTTCTAAACTCAGCCTTGCTACTTCCATCCCGTCGGCTTCGAGTTGGCTGGCTTTCCTCTGGCGGATTTTTCTGGTTTTTGCGTCTGAAGGTTCACTCAGCAAAGCTTCAGCAGCGCGCCGCGACAGCACCGCGCCTAAAACTGCACCCACCAAGCCACCAACAGCAGCTCCGGCAATAAATCCCCCTGTAAAACCCTCTCGATTACTCATAGCTCAACTCAACTGCGCGATATTTCCTTGATTTGTTTATTTTGACACTCTCCCGGTGAGAAACCAGGAGATTGTTAGTTGTTGTCAGGTAGGCGTTGCACAATTTGAGGAGGATGGTTGTGGGGTGTCCCGCCTGCTGTGAAAATACACGCCTTCGGGCTACGAGATCCCATCCGACAAAACAATCAAAATCATCCCGCAATTATGCAACACCGTCAGGTAAGGCGAGAATTCCGACTTCAGAGTTAAAGCGGATCATTTCCAAAGATCGATCGCCATAAAGATCTTCAATGTGCTCCAAGCAGCACTCGATCGCGAAATCGTTCAATTCAGTCGGCTCAACGCCGTACATTTCCTCAAACACCTCTGAGTCTACCCGACAAAAGCGCGGTCGATCGGCATAAATTCCGCATTCTCGCGTCGCTCTGTCAAAATTAATACACCAACCGTCATCTCCGACTAAGCTCAAATAGAGCGCTAATTCGTCTTCAGATAAATACTCGTCTAAGTCTGGGCGCTCTGTTGGGTCGAGGTAACAACAAGCACCGCACTGCTTTACGCAACGCCAAGTAGCCATAGTTTGATTTTAGATTTTAGATTTTAGATTTTAGATTTTAGATTCGGAGCATTATGTGGAAAATGCCAAACTTTAGGAGACTAGAGCTCTTCAAGTATATCAATTGCCAGCGCCGGAGGCGGATATCCCGAAGGGGCGGTTCGATTTTAGATTTTAGATTTTAGATTGGGGGGACTTTCCAGGAAGGGGCATCAAGTCCCTGGTTTCCTGTGACTGAGAGGTCGATCGTAGTTTACATTTTGTTGAATTTTGTAAAGTTCCTTAAAAAATATGGTCGATCGCCCGGTAAAATCAGAAGCGGATTTTCTAATTCAACAATCTAGACTTAATCACTACAGTCAGGAGGACACATGGACTTTATAACCGATCTTTTCAGTGGTATGGGTGGTGTAGACTACCAACTCATTGTTCAGGTAGCTTTACTCGCAGCCGTCGTGCTTTCTGGCCCGATCGTGATTTTTCTCTTGGCAGCTAAAGGCGGCGACCTGTAATTATAGCACGCTAGGCGGCGATCGATAGTTGGGAGTTTTGAGTTTTAAATGATGCAAAATTCACAAGGCTCGATCGCCAATTTTCCCAGTAGCACGAGCTTTGTTATCAAATACCTAGGGCGTGTTTAGCAGTTTGAATCAAATTCTCAAAAAAAGGTAGAGATACATCGACTTCTCTAGCATCTTTGCGGGAGTTGCCTAATAAACCGATGTTTTGTCCGGGTGCAACAGCCAAAACTTGCCCTTGAGAGTTGCGAATTCTCAATTCCTCGATCGAGCCTGCAGGAGATAGACTGCAAGAATAAGTGCGATCGCAATAATCAAACTCAACTTTTCCGAACCTCGGTAGCCTCGAAGTAGCAGCATTTGCCGGCAGCCGAACGCCCAACAATTCTAACTCAACCGATGTCTTGCCATTAAAACTATTTTCCCGCAATCGGTAAGCAATATCAACCCGCCGAGGCAAAGGAAAATATTCCCCCCAACGCCAAGCAATCGCCTTCACACTAGCCGATACATTTCCATCTTGAGTTGCAGTTAGTTTAACGTGACCTCCTTTACCAACAATTTTCTGTTCAGTTATGCAAACATTAGGCGTCCAAAATACAGGAGCCTTATTTTCAATGCCGCAAGGTTCTAGAGCATCAATTTGTCGGTAAAGGTCGAGATTTATCTCTGCCAAATTTGCCTGCACATCTACTGAAACCAGCGGTTTTAGGTGTTCCGGCTGCAAACATTGATTGGCAAAAATTGACAGTTGATTGCGGAATTCTTCGAGGTTATCAGCAGGCATAGAAAAACCGCCAGCCGCTTTGTGTCCGCCAAATTTAGTTAATAAATCCGCGCAAAAATTCAGCCCGTCAAATACATTAAACTCAGGAATTCCCCTCGCCGAACCCCGGACAATTTTAGCGGGCGGGCACGGGGGCACGGAGGAGGATGAGGTTGTAGGGGCGGTGCCCCCGTGCCCGCCCTCATCCTCAAAAGTACCAATAAACACAGGTACGCCGTAGCGTTCCACCAACCGAGAAGCTACAATCCCGATCACCCCGTGGTGCCAACCCGGTTGCACGACAACTAAAACTCGTTCTTGCTGCAAGTCTAGCTCACTTTTCTCGCACCAAGCGATGGCTTCCTGCTCAATTTCCTGGCACAACTCCTGCCTACGCTGATTGATTTGTTCGCACTGCATCGCGTTTTTAAGAGCCAATTCGCGATCGTCCGTAGTCAGCAACTCTATCACAATTTGAGGGTCAGCCAGCCGCCCCACAGCATTAATCCGGGGCCCAAGCCTAAAACCAATATCTTCAGGCTTTAAGGAATTTTGAGTAGGGGCGGTGCCCCCGTGCCCGCCCTTGAGTTTTGAGTTAAGAATAGATGAACTTTCGGCACTTCCCGGCTGCACTCCAGCCACCTGAATCAAAGCCTGAATACCGGCCAATTGCGAGTGAGGTAACAGCCGCAAACCACGCTTTACCCAGCGCCGATTAACCCCAGTCAAAGGCGCTAAATCCGCAATAGTTCCCAACGTGAATAACTCCAGCAGGGGATTTACCAACCCCCCAACTTTCTGCATATCCTGAGCCAAAGTAATAGCCAAAACATAAGCAACGCCTACGCCAGCTAAACCGCGATAAGGCGAAGATTCCGCGATTAATTTCGGGTTGAGAATAGCATCTGCCGGCGGCAGTTTTGGTGGCAAATCATGGTGGTCTGTAATAATAACTTTAACACCGAGTTCTCGCGCTCTAGCAACCGGGCCGTAGGCTGCAATTCCGTTGTCAACCGTGAGAATGAGAGCGACACCTTCCGAGTGAAATTCTTCTACAATGCGATCGTTAATCCCATAACCTTCTCGCATCCGGCTGGGAATAGCATAATCCACATTCGCCCCCAGAACCCTGAGAGCTCGCAGCAACAAAGCCGTGCTCGTCATCCCGTCAGCATCGTAGTCGCCGCAAATCGCAATTTTTTGCCCTCCCGAAATCGCCTCCCGCAACAATTTGACACTCGCAGCCAAATCTGGAAACTCATCCATTGGCGCGGGCAAAACCAGAGATTCCGGTTCGATAAACCCTTGCACTTCTTTAACAGAATCGATGCCCCGGTTAATCAGTACCTGTGCCAGCAAGGGCGACAAACCGATTTCAGTGGCAAACTGTTCGGCTTGCTGTGGTTGAGGCGAATAAATTTGCCACCGTTGGTTTGGCAATCGGTGAAAATGCGGGGGCACAGATGTCGGTAGCTCTTGCACGGAAGCTGAGGTTTAAATATACATAATTAATCTTACCTAATTAAGTGCATCCGTCCATCAATTTTAGATTTTAGATTTTAGATTTTAGATTTTAGATTGATGCTGATGAGTTTTTTGGGTAAAATCCAAAGGTTGTTTGTAGGAAAGCTTTTTTGGGAAGATCTCACCGCACCCACATAGGGATATAAGCCCTGCTAGCAGTCGTGGAAACCAAAAAATTTTAGACCAAAGTTCAAACCCCCCAGATTTATCTGTGGAGTCAATCTAAAATCTCGAATCTCAAATTGACTAGCGGGAGCTGCAGAACTAAATGTAGCAGGCATTTGCGCTGCCCGCCCTAGGGCGCAGACTACTAATTTAATGAGGAGACTTGCATGAGTGGCGATCGACCACCTTGGTTTAAAATTGCATTACAGGTTCGGGGGTCTGTCATTCCCTCAATTTTGCCCCGCGTTTTGCTGTGCGGCGGCTTTGGAGTTCTTATTTCCCTGCTGCACTTTTTTAAGTGGCCGGTTTCCTTACCAATTTTGTCGAGTATTGTACCCAGTATTGTCCTGGGTCTACTGTTGGTTTTTCGGACAAATACAGCCTACGAAAGATTTTGGGACGGTCGAAAAATGTGGGGAACTTTAGTCAACAACGTCCGCAATTTGGCGCGCCAAATCTGGGTAGCAATCGAGGAAAAAGACCCGCAGGATATCGTAATCAAAAAGTCAGTCCTGCGCCTCTTACCTGCCTTTGCAGTAGCCCTGAAACTGCACTTGCGCCAAGAATTAGTAAATTCAGAATTGGAGCATTTGATGTCCCCATCGCAGTACCAAAAGCTCAAGTCGATGAACAATCCGCCCCTAGAGATTGCCTTTTGGATTGAGGATTACTTGCACGAACAGTACGAGGGCAATTGCGTTGATGTCTATCAGTTAACTGCTATGAAGGAGTTGATCAACTCTATGATAGATGTATTAGGCGGCTGCGAGCGAATTTTGAAGACCCCTATCCCTTTGGCTTACGCGATTCACCTGAAACAACTATTGTTGCTTTACTGTTTGGCACTGCCCTTTCAAATGGTGAAAGATTTGAGTTGGGGAACCGGCTTAGTTGTGGCTTTAATTAGTTTTACTTTGTTCGGCATCGAAGAAATCGGCATTGAAATAGAAAATCCCTTCGGGCACGATGACAATGATTTGCCTTTGGACAATATTTGTGCTGCCATGCAGCGCAATATCGACGATTTAATTTCTTTATCTCCTAGCGTTCATGAACACGTGAAAGATAAGTAGAGTCATTCGATTTGAGATTTGAGATTTGAGATTTTAGATTGGTACATAAAATCTAAAATCTCAAAGCTTCGGATTAATTTTTTTTAACAATAAACAGCATTAACCCAGCCCATACTAACAATACAGGTGTCAGCCAATCTCCCCACCGCACGTACAAAGTCCGAGTTTGCCGCCGATAAATAGTAGTATCTCGGACTTCATAGGTATTAATCCCAGACTTCCAAACCGTCTCGCCGCGAGGATTTACAAAAGCAGAGTAACCGGTATTAGTTGCGATAACTGCCCATCTATCAGTTTCAATTGCCCGCATCACATCTAGAGCATGATGTTGAGCCAACATGGGCGGTTTGTAATGGGCATTGTTGGAAGCGGTGATCATAAATTCGCCTCCATTCGCCGCCTGATATCGGAAGATTTCAGCAAAGGCCGAATCGTAACAAATTCCGACAATGGCGCGGCCAAACGGCGTATCAAACAATTGTTTAGAATTGCCTGGTACTAAATGAGCATCTAAGGGAGAAAGCCGATTAATAATCCCGCCTAAGATTTCATAAAAAGGGATATATTCGCCTAAAGGCACTAGCTTGAGTTTATCGTAGCGACCGACAATTTCTCCAGTGCGATCGATCGCCAATAAGCTATTAGTGATACTATTCTCTTGCTGTCCGAATCCTCCAACCCAAGCCACAACGCCGCGTTCGAGAATAGCTTGGTAAAAGGAAAGAGTAGAACGCTGATACTCGTTTGTCCAGATAAAAGGCAACGCTGTCTCTGGAATTAACACAGCATCGACTTTCCTGTCTGCTAACTGTTTGTACCCAGCCGTGTAACCTTCCAAAGCGCGCCGCCACCCCCCTGAGTCAAACTTAATCTGGTTGGGAATATTGCCTTGAATGATGCCAATTTTTAATGATGTTCCCGCCTCTTGAATTAAAGGCCGATTGTACAAACTCCAGCCTGCAATATGCAAAACTAAAAATAAACCCGCAGGCAAAATATAAGCAACCGACTTCTTCCCTCGGACTTCTCCCTTCTTACCTCGGACTCTCTCCTGCTTCCATCCATCAGTTACATCAGTTACATCCGTTACACAATCCGTTGCCGAACTTCCTTCTTCCTTCTTCCTTCTTCCTTCAATAAAAGCTTCTGCGATTAAGCCATTTACTGCTACAATAGCGGCTGTTACTGCGCTGGGCCCGGAGAGTTGACCGAGGTGCAATATTGCTAAATTGTGCGGGCTTTGCGTGTAAGATAGTGATGTCCACCACAGCGAACCTGTACTCCAAATACTTTCTAAGGCACACCACAAAGCTGTGCCAATTAAAACGCGAGTTAATGCTGAAAATTTAGAGCTACCCCCCCCAGCCCCCCCTTGTAAAGGGGGGGAGTTAAGAAGAATAAGATCGGAGCTACCCCCCCCAGCCCCCCCTTGTAAAGGGGGGGAGTTAAGAATAAGATTTGGATTTTTTCCGGGTAAAGTTAGGGAGTTGAGAATTACAAATAGCCACGCCCAAACGGCGACTAAGGCGGCTCCCCAGAGGGTGATGAATGCCCAGCAAAAAAGTGCGATCGCCAAACTCGGCCACCAAGGAACTCCCAACCAAGTCATCGGGTGAATTCCCATAATCCAAGATAAGGCTAATCCGTGATAGCCAATTCCCCACAGTGAAGGAAGAAGGAAGTTCGGCAACGGATTCTGTAACGGATGTAACGGATGGATTTTGAGGAAAGAAGGAAGAAAGAGAAATTTTTGTTTTTGTTGTTCTATTTTTGGCTTTTGATAACTGACAACCAAAACCCACAGCGGAGCTAATGCTACCCAAGCCAATAGCCAAGCATTTACTGGTGCGGTTGTCAATGCCATCAAAATGCCGCTGAAAAGTGCGATCGCCCAGGCTAATGTTTTGGATTTATGAACCACGAGTTTTTCAAATTTGTGCCTGTTAAATATCGCCACTTTGATGATTGCCAAAAATAATAATTCTTAATCAATATATCAGATCGATCGGGAAGAAGGAAGCTCGGAAACGCGCAGTGTACGAGATTTAATAGATTTAACGGATTCAACTGAGAAGTTGCACCATTCTCAATAAGCTTTTTATGAACAGGCAAGATGCCTGTTCCACAAGAAAATTCACTCTTTGTGGAACAGGCATCTTGCCTGTTCCTGAGAATGGTGCAAGATGTGATATTTAACGGATTTAACAGAAAAAAATCTATCAAATTATACTTGCTCAAGCAAAAAGCGCCCCTATTTCTAGGAGCGCTTTTTGTTAATCAAAAGCTAAGTTTAGCCGTTGATGGAGGGAGCAACCATTGCTACGGGAGTTGTTTCACCGGCGGCCAAGTCGAGGGGGAAGTTGTGAGCGTTGCGCTCGTGCATTACTTCCATACCCAAGTTAGCGCGGTTGATGACATCAGCCCAAGTGTTGATGACGCGACCTTGCGAGTCGATAACCGATTGGTTGAAGTTGAAACCGTTGAGGTTAAACGCCATCGTGGAAATACCCAAAGAGGTAAACCAGATACCGACAACTGGCCATGCACCTAACAAGAAGTGCAAAGAACGGCTGTTGTTAAAGCTCGCGTATTGGAAGATTAACCGACCGAAGTAGCCGTGGGCTGCGACGATGTTGTAGGTTTCTTCTTCTTGACCGAATTTGTAACCGTAGTTCAAAGATTCAGTTTCGGTTGTTTCGCGAACCAAGCTGGAGGTAACAAGAGAACCGTGCATGGCGGAGAACAGAGCACCGCCGAAGACACCAGCAACTCCCAACATATGGAAGGGGTGCATCAGGATGTTGTGCTCGGCTTGGAACACGATCATGAAGTTGAAGGTGCCGGAGATACCCAAGGGCATACCGTCAGAAAAACTGCCTTGTCCGATCGGGTAAATCAAGAATACTGCGGTTGCTGCTGCAACAGGTGCAGAGTAAGCGACGCAGATCCAAGGACGCATACCTAAGCGGTAGGACAGTTCCCATTCACGACCCATGTAGCAGAAAATGCCAATCAGGAAGTGAAATACTACCAATTGGTAGGGGCCGCCGTTGTACAACCACTCATCGAGGGAAGCTGCTTCCCAGATGGGATAAAAGTGCAAGCCTATAGCATTCGATGAAGGCACAACAGCACCAGTAATGATGTTGTTGCCGTACATCAAGGAACCTGCAACGGGTTCGCGGATGCCGTCGATGTCCACAGGAGGAGCAGCGATGAAGGCGATGATGTAGCAGATGGTGGCGCTGAGCAAGGTGGGAATCATCAAGACGCCGAACCAACCGATGTAAATCCGGTTTTCAGTGCTTGTGACCCATTCACAAAAGCGTTCCCAAACGTTGCCGCTTTCGCGACGCTGTACGGTTGTTGTCATTTGGTTTATGATGGCTTAATTGAATTTTCAAGGTTCGTTGTGGGGAGGCCCCACGCTTATATTAGTAACACCATTCACTAAAGTTTGCCAAGGGATTACTGCTGACAATTCAAAAATTTTACAAACATTTACAAAAACTGGATTATTGGTAAATATTTGTAGTTTTTTACAAAGTAATATTACAAGCCAAACGGGTTAAATACAGCGACCTGAATAACTGAATCTATTGGCTGTAGCTTGGTTCAGCAGTTCGAGCATTGTTTTTTGTTCAGGTCGATTCTCTTTCTCTTTAAATATCTGTTAATTAGGTCGTGAAGAGATGATTTTTAATATTTATTTACATATCATCGGTGGATTCTGCGAGGGTAAATTTGTATCGGGAGAATACTGAAAATCTGGTTTTTAGTGCGATCGGGCTGCATTAGACAAGATTGCAACAGTTCTTTTAATTAAATTTTAGGACGGGCTAGAAGCCCATCCCACAAGAAAAAAAATTTGTGGGATGGGCTTCTAGCCCGTCCTAATTATTTTTGCAATTCAAGTCTATTCTCAATAATCTCCAATCAACCGGGTTTATTGACGAAAAAAGAAACCCGGTTTCTGAGGCGCTGGGCAATAGAAATCAACCGGGTTTCTGAGGATGAGTCCGCAAGTTCTGCGTAAAAATTAGGCTTTAGCCTGGGGGCCAGTTCATCTGCCGACCGCCGAGAATGTGAAGGTGCAGGTGGTCTACAGTTTGGCCGCCGTCGCTGCCGCTATTAATGACGACGCGATAGCCGTTGCTAAGTCCGAGTTGTTCTGCTACCCGTTTGACAGTCAGCAGCAAGTGTCCCATGAGAGCATGATCTCCCGATTCGGCATCGGCTAATTTGGCAATAGGCTGTTTGGGAATGACGAGGATGTGGACGGGTGCTTGCGGATGGATATCTCTAAACGCGAGGGCCAAGTCGTCTTCATAAACGATGTCTGCGGGAATCTCTTTGCGGATGATTTTGCTGAAAAGCGTTTCTTGAGTTGTCATGGGTGTTAACGAAGTTCGGCAACGGATTGTGTAACGGATGTAACGGATGTAACGGATGTAACGGATGTAACGGATGTAACGGATGTAACGGATGTCGGGAAGAGGTTCGAGGGAAGACTCAGCAGGAGAGAGGGAAGAGGAGAAAAAGAAGAGGCAAGGAAAAGTTTTTCTTGCCTCTCCCGATATTCATTAGTCATTGTTAATCATAATAGATGATGAATCAAGGACAGGCAAATTAAGGATAAAGAAAAATGCTTGCTAGGGTTTGGAGTGCATCGATCGTTGGAATTGACGCGGTAAAGGTGGGTGTTGAGGCTGATGTGTCAGGCGGGCTACCGAAAATTGTGGTTGTGGGGTTGCCCGATTCTGCGGTGCAAGAAGCTAAAGAAAGGGTTAAGGCTACGCTAAAAAATTCGGGATATGCTTTTCCGATGCGGAGTATTGTGATTAATTTGACTCCGGCAGATTTGCGGAAGGAGGGGCCGAGTTTTGATTTGCCGATCGCCATTGGCATTTTAGCAGCATCGGAACAAGTCAGCGGTCAACTTTTGGGAGATTATTTGTTTTTAGGGGAACTTTCTTTAGATGGGAGTTTGCGGCCTGTGGCTGGGGTTTTGCCGATCGCCGCTGCTGCTCAAAAAATGGGTATTTCGGGGTTGGTTGTACCGGCTGGTAACGCGCAAGAAGCGGCTTTGGTGCACGGAATATCTGTTTATGGTTTTGAGAATATTTTTGCAGTTACTGATTTTTTGAACAATCCTGAAGTTTATTCGCCTGTAGAAGTAAACGGTCGAGAAGAGTTAGCAAAAACGCGGTTTCCGGGTTTAGATTTAAAGGATGTAAAGGGGCAAATTCACGCGCGGCGAGCTTTGGAAATTGCGGCGGCGGGGGGACACAATTTAATTTTTGTGGGGCCGCCAGGGAGCGGTAAGACGATGTTGGCGAGGCGTTTGCCTGGTATTTTGCCGCCGCTGACTTTTGAGGAAGCTTTGGATGTGACTCAAATTCATTCGGTGGCGGGGTTGTTGAAGGATAAGGGAAGCTTGGTGGGCGATCGACCTTTTCGCAGTCCTCACCATTCGGCATCCGGCCCTTCTTTGGTAGGTGGCGGCAGTTTTCCGCGTCCGGGCGAAATTTCTTTAGCACATCGCGGCATTCTTTTTTTGGATGAATTAACTGAGTTTAAAAGAGATGTTTTGGAGTTTTTGCGACAACCGCTGGAAGATGGTTATGTGACGATTTCTCGCACTAGACAATCGGTGATGTTTCCGGCTCAATTCACTTTAGTTGCGAGTACGAATCCTTGCGCTTGCGGTTACTATGGCGATTCAATCCAACAGTGTACTTGTTCGCCGCAAAAGAGGGAGCAATATTGGGCAAAACTTTCGGGGCCTTTGATGGATCGGATTGATTTACAAGTGGCGGTTAATCGTTTGAAACCCGAAGAAATTACGCGACAGCCGACGGGGGAGGAGTCGGAACCGGTGCGGGTGAGAGTACAGCGGGCGCGAGAGCTCGCTACTCGCCGTTTTCAGTCGGAATCTAGTTTGCGCTGTAATGCCCAGATGCAAAGCAGTCACATTAACAAATGGTGTCAGTTGGATGATGCTTCTCGGAATTTATTGGAGATGGCGATTCGGAAGTTGGGGCTGTCGGCGAGGGGGAGCGATCGAATTTTGAAGGTGGCTAGAACTATTGCTGATTTGTCGGGGGATGAAAGCTTGAAAACGAATCATGTGGCGGAGGCGGTGCAGTATCGGACGATCGATCGGATGCAGTAAGTCAATCGATTTTAGATTTTAGATTTTAGATTTTCGAGGCGACCCCACGGATAAATGCGGGGGCTTGAGGATTTTCGATTTGAGATTTGGGATTGATTCCACGGATAAATCACGTGGCGGGTACCACCTTTGAAATTCCTGGTCAGCAACGGCTCAAAAGACACAATCCCCCGATACCCGACTTCTTAAAGAAGTTGGGGATCTAACAGTTGATTCGGCGATTTAAATCGCTTTTAAACATACGAAGTCCCAGCAGAGGGGGACTAAGGGATTAAGGGGGTATTGAAGCTCGATTGATGTTGTCCAATTATTTAATTTAGTCAGTGAAACGCCCCGATCTTCCCCTGTTTTTTGTCGGATTTTCTGCGGCATGGTGCCAGTATCACTTGTGACAGTTGCGTAAGTTCTGTTAGTCTTAGATTGGGGATGCGACAGTAAGCCAAGGCAGCAGTTAAAGTGGCGATCGAGGAAGCTTTAGACCAACTGCCCGAAAGCTAATCAACTGAAGTTTATCAGCACGTCTACAAATCTTATTCTGAGGCGACACGCAGTATTTATACCGCCGCAGCTTGAAGCTGGTGTCAATGCCACCCACCCACAGCTTTTGTCAAAAATCCCTCATAATTTCCTCAAAAATTCATCAAGTTTTTACGCACTTTTTGTCGGTTTTACTGTAATTTATGATACCGATCGCCCAATTGGCCCGAAGCTCCACCACGGCAGAATTTTTAATATTTAATTTCTCGCTCTCTCTCTCCCTCGCTCTCCCTCGCTCTCCCTCGCTCTTCCTCTTTCTCTCGCCCCCTCTCCCTGTTTCACCCTAAAATTGGAAATTTTTGAGTGACGAATTATGGCACGATCGCAGCGCGTTTTGATACCATGCAATCAAACGCAAGACAATCAGGGAATGCACTGGAGGTGTGTAAATGGAGCTTTTGGCAGAACAAAAACGGTGCTTGGATTGCTTGGTAAGCTCGATCGAGCAATTGGGAGGTCGAGTAGACATTCCCAAGCTGGAGCAGATAGCTGAGCTAATTATTCAAACGATGAGAGGGCCTTGGCGCTACTTTCACACGTCGGAACACATTTTTGAGGTCGGGGGGTCAGTCGATCCGATCGAGGTGCTGGCTGCACTGTTTCACGACCTCGTGTACGTGCAAGTCGATCAGGGCGTTAGTTTCAATATTAGCAGCGCCCTTTGTCCTTTTGTCAAAGAGGTGCGATCGCAGTTAGTTATTAGAGATGAAACCGAACTGCCCGACGATGCCATGTATCACCTAGTGGCCTCAGTATTTGGGTTTATTCCCGGCAAGACTCTCTCTCCGTTTGGCGGCCAAAACGAATTTTTGAGTGCCGTTATTGCTGCCAAATCTTTGGAGCCTTTTTTGCCAGCTAGTACGATCGCTGAGATAACAGCTTGCATCGAAGCTACTATCCCTTTTCGTCCCGTTTCGCCCAGCGGTTTGAGCGCGATCGAACTTTTGCACCAGCGTTTGGTAAGTATCAATCGCGATTTTAACTTGGGATGGAACCCAGCAGAAATTGTAGAAATTGTCAAGCGTGCTGTCAGGTTAGCAAATAGAGATGTCGAGAATTTTGCCTCTCGCAATTCCTCTAATTTCTTAGACAATACCTGGAATTTGATGCCAGAAACTAACCACGAATTGACCAATGTTAATTCCTATACTGTTGCCGGATATCGCAGGTCTCTGCAAAAAATGGAAGGATTTTTGAACTTCCTCAAACCCGAACTGGTTTTCCAGAAGTTTATGCAAGAGCCGGACGATGAAACCTACGCTAACCTGATTGCCAGAACTCGAAAAAATATCGAAGTTGCTAAACTTTATCTGGGTGTCAAGCTAATTACCATCGCCATTTTAGAAGCTCTTTCCTACCGTTTGGGGCGCGATATTCCCCTTTCAACTATGATGGGAGAATTGCGAACACCAGGATTTAAAACCTCTGTTTTGGAGGATTACTTGCCCAACAGACAGAGCGCCTACCCATTAGAAAGTCAGTTACAAAGAGAAGTGTTAGACCTGCTAGAAATAGGACGCAATCAAGAATCGCGCTATGATATTAAAAACTCCCCGGTTTCTACGTTTATTATCAAATCTATCGGCTTTGCTGAAACAGAAAACTTTTTGAAGAAAGCTCAAGAGTTTTTTGCAGATCCTACTTCTTCGGAAGAGTTTCTCTCTTACTGCGCTCCCGATGTCATCGAGACCATCACCTCCGGCGTGATGAAACTCTTTGACAGCAGGAAGACGGCTTTAGGGAAAGTTAAATTAGTTCACCAAACTGTTTCTTAGGATAGGTTGGCACACTCTTAAAACGTTTTCCACCGCAGAAACCAGGTTTCTTAAGTTCAGCCACAATGTCCGGTTAGTCTGAGATGTTGCACCATTCTCGCTTAACAGCCTTTCGGGCCTGTTCCACAAACAATGAGTTTTCTTGTGGGGAGTAGGGGTTGGGCAGGAGATCCCGCCTATAGCAGGCTTATTGATAATGGTGCAAGATTTCACTTTAAACCCTAAAAAAAAGTCCTCTTTAACTAATATGTTGCACCATTCTCAATTAGCCTTTTAGGAACAGGCTTTCCGGCCTGTTCCACAATAAAATTTATATTTTGTGGAACAGGCCGGAAAGCCTGTTGCTGACAATGGTGCCAGATATCAGCTTTAAAGGACTTTAGCGATGAGTCTGGCGTTTGAACCCCTGGCAAACTAATTCGACATCCAACTTCTATTGCGGTGAACCAGTCGCACCCTCTGCGCCGGAGTTGCTATCAGGTACAGCCGTATCTGTAGGATTAGACTCGCTCCGGCTTTCGGTATTAGTGTCGCCGCTCGTACCTGCTCCCGGAGCGCCCTCACCTTGAGTTGGAGATGGAGTAGCTGAACTCTCAGGTGCTGGAGTTTGTGGAGTGGAATCTGGCTCATTCTGCGAATTCGGAACCGTAGTATTGGTATTATTTGACGGCGAAGATGGAGACGGCGCTGCTTGCTGAGCGGGTGCATCTTGCTGCTGTGAATTTGGAATTGTAATATTGATATTGGGAGACGGATTTGCTTGAGGAGCCGGAGTTGCGTTTTGAGCTGGACTTGGTTGAGGAGCAGGCGTAGCCTTTTGAGCTGGAGATGCTTGAACCGGAACGGGAACAATCTTTTGAATGATCGTTTTTTCTCTCTCTATAGTCCGAGTCGGAGCAGGTGTTGCTGAAGGTTGATTCGCTTTCGGTACAACAATCACAGGAGCAGCAGTAGGAGTAGGAGCCTCCTCACCCCGATTGAAGTAATATACACTGCCGAGAACTAAGCCTACCAAAGAAGTAAGAAGAATTCCTAACAGTAACCCGCGACCTGCATTCTCGTTATCGCGGACTTCTTGGACTCCAACTTGGCGGTGATTTTCGGCCATTTCACCCTGTACATAACCTTGGTGATGAGCTGCTTCTTTAGAAGCCTTCGCAGTTGTACTCGGAACACTTGTAGTGGTTCGCGTTGTACTGACGTGACCGTTAGTTGCATCTGTGTGAACTTCTTGATGAATTTCACGGCTAGAGCTATTTTCTTCGTTAGGTTTCATAATTATCTTCGCCACCACTATTCAAAAAATATTTGTCTGTAGGAGATGCTCTGGTTGGAAAACTTGAGCTAAGCTGTTGAGCATTTAAATCACTTATTTCGATTTACTGTCAAGATTCAGGTGTAAGCGTTGGGTGTTTGGCTCATGAGTTTAAATGCTTAACAGCTTTTAGCTTAGGGAGTTTAGAGAACTTTTGGTTTTTCCTTCATTTGTATCCAATGTAACTTGTTAAGGTATTAACCAGGCTCTACCCTTAGAGTGATTCCCAAGTCCCCAAAGGCATAGAATTAGCCATACTTCAACAAAGAATATGGGCTAAATGAGTTATTTATAATGCTTACTCTGCAAGCAGATAGCAATCCTTGCAGGAGTCGTAAAAAAAATTAGGACTCCTGCAAGGATTGCTATATTTATAAAGCCAGTTTGTGCTTGAAATGTGTTTAAGTCCGGTTAGATAACCACAATTAAGTTTTTAGTAATAAAGACAACTTTTTTCTCATCTATCAAGAGAGGATAGTCGTACTCACTACCAAGAAGCTTGATTACGGGAAATTAACCGGACAGGAGCCTTACTAACAACTGAATTTTTTTTATTCTGTTCTTTCAATGATGATGGTCATGTGAGCGACTAATGCACCTATCGCTCCCACTGCTGCAATGACGGGAAACAATGCCGCACCGATGACTCCACCGACTACTCCCACTGTCAAAGGAACTTCTACTAAGATCCGTCCCTCTTCATTTTTGATAATGATGCGGCGGATATTTCCTTCGTGAATCAATTCTTTAACTTTAGCAACCAAATCGTCGCCGTTAATTTTTACCTCTTCGACGCTAACTTTTTCCTGAGTATAAGCAGGGGTTTCTAAAGGAGTCGTTTCAAAATTAACCTCAGTAACTTTTTGGGACGAAACTTTTTCAGATACAGGTATTGATTCTAGTTCTCTTGTCCCGACTGGTTCTTGTTCGCGATCTGTAGGTGTGTCCATTTTTTGTTCTCCTTTTAGGTAAAAGTATTTTTGTATAGAATTATATTAAAATATAACACGCAACTTTTTTTCTATCAATCATTCTTTTGGGTGATATTGCTGGGGGTGCTATGGTGCTTTTCTCTATTGAGATTTGACGGTGAGAGTCTAAACTCCTTCCTCAGTGGGCGTTAGCGGCCGACTTCCCTTGTGCCGTTTAGTTAACTGTCTGCTTCTAACCCTCGCACCACCTAACCATTGAAAAACTTCCAATCCAGACAAGGAAAGGATGAGAGCGACTTTCACACTCTCAGAGACTCAGACTCAACAGGTGTACAGGTTGAAATACTGACATTGTACTGAAAGTACGATCGCCCCGCCGTGTATATAGTTACCACCTCTCGTTCGGGAAACCGCACATGGAAACCGTCGCTTACTTTCCTCAAAAGTCATTTCAATTTAGCTCAGTGCGATCGCCCAACCAAACCCCACCCCCGGAGGTTCCTCAAATCAACATCTTAGAGTTTCTAATGAGAATTGCCTAAAATCAAGGGGGAGGAGAAGTAATAATGATCGAAAGATTATCGCAACCAAACCAACTTCCTCAAAGTGAAGTGGAGGTTGGAGAAAAGTCGGGTAAAATACAATTATTTCCTTCTGCTTCCTCTTGATTCTCCGTCTCTGATTTTCCAGCGAGAGAATTTAAATATCAAATTGGCAGCCAGACGGTACTTTTCTGCAAATTTTTAAGGAACATCAAGCGGATGTGTGGAGCATGAGTTTTAGTTGCGATCGCACAACTTTAGCATCTGCCGGGAAAAATTTCCTCGGTGAGGCTTTGGAGTGTCGATGTGGCTAAAGTATAAGCTGCCGAACTTGACAAATTGCTCGCAATCGGCTGTCCCTGGCTGGAAGACTACCTACAATACAATCTTCGGGTTGAGTGCGATCGGCATTGGTGCAAAAAAACTGACAATTGAGATTTATGGGCAATTGCCGGAAACCAGTTTTGCCTGAATTTTACAATCGGGCGATCGGCAGCCGATTTGTCGCTATTGTTGTCTTATTGTAATATAATTTTACGCAAGGGGTAATAGCAAATGTACTGGCACAGGTCGCAGATGTCTATCCATCTGAACCAAATTAATGTCATCAAACATTAAAAATAGTTATGACTGTTATATTCGGATTAGTAAAATCTTGGATATATAAAATTCAATACATAGTCAGGTTTCAAAGGGGTGTCTGCTGTTAAATCAATCTAACCTGCAATATCGTTTCGGGGGACACCAGCAGGATTTAAGGCAAAAAATAATCCTGCTGAATTAACTGGATTCGAGGGAGCAGAGGGAAGTTGATAACTAAGCTATAAAAAGAGTAGAAAAGGCATTCTAAATAGTAGGCAAGACTCCAGCAGCCAACCGCAACTGCCAATTACCAAAGGAGGGAGCAGTGTATGAAACTGACGGGTTGAGTCCCCTAAAATCGCCGCTTGGTTTGCGATCGACTCTACAGGAATTAACCCTGTACGACTTTTTCCTAGAATCTGAGTGTCAGGGGGACGAAGTTGCTAAAATTTTTCAAGCAAACCCTTTAGTTCCCGGCATCATCATCACTCAGCAAGGAAAGTTTATAGGGATGATTTCGCGGCGGCGTTATTTTGAACACATGAGCCGCCCCTACAGCTTGGAGTTATTTTCTCAACAGCCTTTGTTCATACTCTACCGCTTTACTAAAACGGATATGTTGGTTCTCGATCGCGACACCTCAATTATGACAGCAGTGCGGCAGTCTTTGGAGCGATCGCCCGAACTAATCCACGAACCAATTGTAGTACAAGTAGAACCGGAAACTTACAAACTTTTAGACGTACACCAACTGCTGCTTTCTCAGTTGCAAATTCACGAGTTATCAACCGTAGCGATGCGCGAGTCGCAAGCGCAATTGAGACATCAAGCCCAACAGCTCGAACTTGCACTGCTGGAACTTCAGCGCACTCAAACTCAACTAATTCAAACAGAGAAAATGTCTTCTTTGGGGCAGTTAGTAGCAGGAGTAGCTCACGAAATCAACAATCCGATCGGCTTTATATACAGCAATTTGCACCACGCTAAAGAATACACGCAAGCTTTAATGCAGATGCTCGACATCTATAGGCAGCACTGTCCCGAATTCATACCGCAAATTGCAGCGGAAGCAGAAAAAATCGAACTCGATTATTTGCTAGAAGACTTGCCAAGAGTCTTAAATTCCATGCAGCAAGGTGCAGAAAGAGTGCGCGACATCGTTTTATCGCTGCGGAATTTTTGCAGATTAGACGAAGCTGAAATGAAGCAGGTCAACATTCACGACGGTATCAACAACACGATTATGCTTTTGCAAAGCCAGCTTAAAGGGAAACCGGGGCAGGAGGCGATCGAAATTTACAAAGAATACAGCGACTTGCCGCTGGTGCAGTGCTATCCCGGACAGCTCAATCAGGTATTTATGAATATTTTACTTAATGCAATTTACGCTCTTGTTGAGTCTAATAAGCACGAAAATGTTGATAAAAAAATCCTGAAAAAGTCGCAATCAGGCGAGGAAAAGCAGTCTTGTACAAAGACTCAATCATCAGTTTCTAAGTCTACCAGCCTGATTCCTACGATTTGGATTCGCACGGAGTTAATTGAGAAAAAAAAGGTAATAATTAAAATTTCTGACAACGGGCCGGGGATGACAGAAGATGTTCGGAAGCGGTTGTTTGACCCTTTCTTTACTACTAAGCCGGTCGGTCAAGGAACGGGTTTGGGACTGTCGATTAGCTATGAAATTGTTGTCAACCAACACGGCGGCACATTGAAGTGCTTTTCGGAACCGGGAAAAGGAGCAGAATTTGCGATCGAAATTCCACTTCAACAGTCTTCCCTAGCACAGATTTTGCCTCGCTTTGCGTGATATAGCAGAAGGAAGTTCGGCAACGGATTTTGTAACGGATGTAACGGATGTAAAGGATAGAAGGAAGATGGAAGACGGAAGATGGAAGAAGGAATAAAAGTTAGGGACTCGGCTGTTGAAACCGCTTCTTGTTAAACTTTCGTTCCTCTGGCTTGAGACTAAAGAATAAAGCCCGTCAGCTACCGCGAACCTTTGCAAACCCACTTCCACAAAGGATGACTCGGCCCCTGTTGGCGAATGCGGCGAACTTGTTGTTCCAAACCCTGTTTTTCCCGCAGGGGCAATCCTCGCACCATATTGCGACTTTGCCAAGTTAGCACTGCTAAAGTCATTCCCAAGCACAAACCCAAACCGAGAGTGGGCCAACGATTAAAAGATAAACCGTAGCGCACCGCCGCCCAAGTGAAGTGTTCTAACCACAAAGCGATTTCGCGGCGCAAACCCCAAATGCTCAAAGAACCGACGCTAATCCACAGCAATATCACTGTTAACCAGCGACCGTAAACTGTTAGTTTGTGAAGTCTTTGGACTTCAATTTGAAAAGTTTGGTCAGTAGTCATTTGTTATTTGTTATTTGTTATATTATGTCCGGTCGATTACCCCTAATACGGTAGGGGATCCCCTCACGAAAAATATCTGCCAATAATTGACAATCTCAAAAACCAGCCCTTTTAATCGCTCGATCGGACATGATATTATTTGTCATGTGTCATTTGTCATTTGTTATTGATTCTTTATTATTAGTCAGTCAACAGTTAACCGTCAACAGTTAACCGTCAACAGTTAACCGTTCACAGTTAACCGTTCACAGTCAATTAAACTTCCTCTGACTGGTTGATTCCTTCTGCGGGGACGGGGATGGAGTGACCGGTGCGACTGCGCCACCAAGCTAGCAGCGTACTGGCAATGAAAATACTCGAATACGAACCAGCAATAAAGCCGACAATCAAAGCTAAAGCAAAGTATTTGAGGGTTTCGCCACCAAACAAAAAGATTGAAAACAATGTCAGCAGGGTGGTAAACGTTGTGTTAATTGACCTTCCCAGGGTCTGCATGACAGCATCATCGACAATTTGATCGATCGACTGTCCCGGATTTAGCTTAATTACTTCGCGCACGCGATCGTAAATTACCACTGTATCGTTAACAGAAAAACCGATAATTGTCAAGAGAGCGACAACAAATAAGCTGTCAACTTCCACTCCTTGAACTAAACCCAAAAACGAGAAAACACCAAGAGTAACCAACACGTCGTGGAAGAGAGCAACGAAAGCAAAAAAGGCATAATCCAACTGAAAGCGGAACGTTAGATAAACCGTAATTCCAGCAAAGGAAAGGAATAAAGCCAACAATCCCGAAGTAAATAATTGTTTACCGAGGGTAGGCCCAACCGTATCAATTTGAGTAGATTGAGGAGAAAAAGCGCCTATCTTTTCGCTCAAAGCTGTTTGCAAATTAGTCCGCTGTTCGACATCCAAAGTTTTTGTTCGCAGTGACAAACCGCGCTGTTCTTTGCCGATAACTTGAAGGCTGCTGCCACCTAAACCTTGGGTGTCCAGGACTTCACGGACAGCAGGAAGATCGATGGGTTTACAATTTTCCGGTTTCGTGCAGTCGAGTTCAAATTGCAGCCGAGTGCCGCCGATAAAGTCTAAACTAGGGCGCAGTGGTGCGCGGATGTCGGGACGAGTCCAAGAAATCGCCATCGACACTATACCTGCGAGGATTATAGCGGCGGAAATACTCCACCAGAGCGATCGATATTTGATTACACTGAATTTCATAATTTGAAGGAAGAGGGAAGGCACGACACGGATTTTGACACAGATACACGGATTAATTATTGAGCGTGACTCAGAAGTTAACAGTCAACCGTCAACCGTCAACAGTCAACAGTCAACAGTCAACAGTCAACAGTCAACAGTCAACAGTTAACTATTAGCAGTTTTCGACAAACCGGGACAGAACCACTGAGGTTTCCGCAATGCTGGAAAGCTCAATACTACGAACAGCAGAGTGCGGCTGCAAGTGAGCGCAGTAAACATACTCACTACTACGCCCAATCCCAGAGTTACAGCAAACCCTTTAACTAAACCTGCGCCCAAGGAGAACAAAGCAAGACAAGCAATAACTGTTGTGACGTTTCCGTCTAAAATGCTGGAAAAAGCGCGGTAAAAACCCGATTCTACAGATCGATAAAGCGACTTCCCCGCCCGCAACTCTTCCCGCGTGCGCTCAAAAATCAGCACGTTAGCATCCACAGCCATCCCGATGCTGAGCACAAAACCAGCTATTCCCGGCAGTGTTAATGTCACTCCCAAAAGCACGAAAGCTGCCCAAGTTAACAGAGCATAAATTAACAGCGCAATATTGGCAATTACGCCGGGGAGTCGATAGTAGGCAACCATGAAAATCAAGACTAAAACTAAGCCGCCGATACCTGCGTTAATACTGCTTTGAATGCTGTCTTTACCCAAGCTAGCGCCGATGGTGCGGTTTTCTACAATTTCGACCGGCACAGGCAAAGCGCCGCCCCGCAATTGCACTGCCAAATCGTTGGCTTCTTGCGTTGTAAAGTTGCCTTGAATTACGGCACTCCCACCAGTAATTCCTGTTTGGGCAAATTCAACGCCGACGACTGGAGAACTGATCATTCTTTCGTCTAGGAAAATACCGATACTGCGTCCGGTACCGGCTAAATTTTTAGTGAGTTGGGCAAAGAGTTCGCCTCCTTTGGTATCGAAAACAAGAGCAACGTTCCAGTTGTTCCCAGAGGCCAAGGGTTGAGGTTGAGCGTCTTTGAGGTTTTCGCCGCCGAGGCCGCTGCTTTTGAATAGTTTGGCGATCGCCTCATTGCTTCTTTTCAAAGCAGCCTGATTTTCTTTAATTGCTGCCTCATTCGGGCTAGTTTTCAATTCTTCTTGTTTGACCAGCAATTCCTGCTGCAACTGCCTTTCAATGCCCAATTGTGCTTCTGTTCCGGGCAGTTGTTCCAGAAATTCTAGCTTGGCCGTGCCGCCCAAAACTCGTTCTGCTTGCTGCGGGTCATTTACTCCGGGCAACTGCACGAGAATTTGGTCTTCTCCTACTGTTTGGACTAATGCTTCGGAAACACCCAAACCGTTGACGCGGTTTTCGACAATCCGCCGCACTGCTTCTAACATTCCCTGGTCAATTTTGGGAATTGTGGGGGTAGTTTTTACTTGAATTGTGAGTTGCGACCCTCCTTGCAAGTCTAATCCCAGCCGCGTCGGAATAGTTACTATTACAGTAATGGCGGCGATGATTAAAACAAAAATTAGGGCTAATAGGGAACGTTGTTTTTGCATATTTAATTATTAGTCATTGGTCAGTTGGCAGTTGTCAGTTGGCAGTTGGCAGTTGGCAGATTTTAGTCATCAGTCCTCAGTCATCAGTCAACAGTCATCAGTCAACAGTCAACAGTCAACAGTCAACCAATGACTACTGACTAATCACTATTTATACTCGCAAAGCTACCATTTTTTGGACGGCTTCGACAATTTGATTGGGCTGGACAATGGTCAGTCTTTCCAAATTGCCGTTGTAAGGTGTGGGAATATCTTGTGAAGACAGGCGCAAAACCGGTGCGTCGAGTTCGTCAAAAAATCGATCACTGATTGAGGCAATTAGTTCGGCACCAATGCCTCCTGTTTTCATGCACTCCTCTACAATAATTACTTTGTGAGTTTTGCGAATGGATGCGCCGATGGTCTCCATGTCCAGGGGTTTGAGAGAAATGAGGTCGATTACTTCTGGATCGTAACCTTCTTTTACCAGGGCGGGCACGGCTTGCATGACGTGGTGCCGCATCCGGGAATAAGTCACGATTGTGACATCTTTGCCCGATCGCACAATTTCTGCTTTGTCCAGCGGCACTAAATATTCTGTTTCTGGCAAATTTTCTTTCAGGTTGTAAAGAAGAACGTGCTCGAAAAACAGAACGGGGTTATCGTCGCGGATGGCTGATTTTAAGAGTCCTTTGGCGTTGTAGGGAGTCGAACAGGCGACTATTTTCAAACCCGGTACTGCTTGGAAATATGCTTCTAGGCGCTGGGAGTGTTCCGCGCCGAGTTGCCTGCCCACGCCGCCGGGCCCACGAATTACCATTGGCATTTTGAAGTTGCCGCCCGATGTGTAGCGCAGCATTCCGGCATTGTTGGAAATTTGGTTGAAGGCCAGCAGCAAAAAGCCCATGTTCATGCCTTCGATGACCGGCCGCAATCCCGTCATTGCTGCGCCTACTGCCATGCCTGTAAAGCTATTTTCGGCGATCGGGGTGTCGAGCACTCTAAGTTCGCCGTATTTGTTGTAGAGGTCTTTGGTGACTTTGTAGGAACCGCCGTATTGACCTACGTCTTCGCCGAGTACGAATACGGCGGAGTCGCGGGCCATTTCTTCGTCTAACGCCTCGCGGAGGGCGTTGAACAATAAGGTTTCTGCCATAGGAGGTTAAGCAATGATTGCAGGAGGGTCAGACTAGAATATTAACCTTTTGGGGGTGTCGATCTAGGAGTCGATCGCAAATTCGGCAGTTAAAACCTGAGATTTTGCCAATCTTTATCATAACATTTGTATTATGTCAATCAATATTTAAGTCATGCAACCTTAGCTGTAGGGTGTGTCGGGATCAACAATCCTCAAGAAAAAGCGACAATCTAGTAGCGACGCACCTGTGCTTGCAAGACTCGTGGAAACAAACCTATATGTAAGGTGCGTCGCCACTCGAAAAGTCGATATAATTTAGAGATTAAAAATGGCGACGCACCCTACGAATACTAAGCTTTTGTCGCATTCTATGCCGTTTAACAGCAGAAAAACACCATGCTCCAGACAAAAACTCAACTCACTTTGGAAGAGTTTCTCACTCTTCCCGAAGGAGAAGGCGATATTACCTACGAACTTATTGACGAGCAAGCAGTACCGAAGATGTCACCTAAAAAATTTCATTCTCGCCTCACCCGAAGCCTAATAAAAATCCTCGAACAGTGGGGTGAGGAACGGGGAGAAATTGGTGTAGAATGGGCGGTAAGATTAACCAGACTGGGGCGAGACTGGGTGCCAGTACCCGATCTTTTATATGTTTCTTACGAACGCTTATCTCCTGACTGGAATCAAGATGAAGCCTGTCCTGTCGTCCCCGAATTAGTCATAGAAATTATTTCACCCGAACAAACTTTCGGTCAGTTAGCTGCTAAAGCGAGAGATTATTTAGATGCTAAGGTATTGCGGGTTTGGATAGTAGATAGCAAGGCTAGAAGCATTACAGTTTTTTACCCCGATGCAGCACCGCAGACTTATAGGGGAGATACGCTATTAACAGATACACTTTTTGATGGATTAGAATTTACGGCAGAACAGCTATTTCAAATGGCCAAAATACCATAAACTTTTTTTAGGATGAGTGTGTGGTAGTGGACAAGCTATTCCATATTTAAATCAATATTGTCAATGACGGGCATTCGATGTCGCAATTTCAACCCTAGCAAAATCCAGTCTTCCAAAGTTGATCGCAACTCATTTTGACACTCTTTTAACGTTGAACCAAAGGCGATGACTCCCTTGCAAACAGGAATTTTCCCCACAAAGCTATGATCTTCAAGTTTGTCATACATAGCCTCAGCCATTGCTTTGTCAACGTATTCGCTCAGAATGAATTTTACAGTCATTGAGTTTCCTTTTGCTTGTCGAATATTGGAATCTCCTTCACAGTTACATCCATTATATTTGTTTTTGTCAACCTCCGGCATTTATATCTCTGAAAAATGTTTTTGCAATAAATCGTGAATAAATCGGTAGCGCCGATCGCCCGTTTTTTGCAGCAGCAGGCGATCGCCCGCAGCATCGAGAAAACGCCTGTAATCCCAAGGAATGTATCCGTTCGACCACAGCACCAGGCGCAATATAAACCTTTCAATCCCCGGAATTCCCGGCAAAAAAGCACTAATTACCGCAGCAATAGCACCCGCAATTATTCCCCCAATTGACCCGGAGACTAGGGTGGCAATTAATCCCAAAATCACCCAAATCAGGCCGCCAAGCAGCTTAACTCCAAACTGATACTTGCGCCGTTCATCGGCTGTTTGCAGCCAGCTAGACGGTATGCGATCGAGGTAAAATTCTTGAATTCCTTCCTGTTCCATCCTTCTCGCCAACCATCCCAGCCAATGGCGAATTTGTTCCGGCCGCAGTTCCTTACCTCTGGGATACTGCTTGACTTGCCCGGTCATTTGGTGGCGAATATAGGCAGTTAACAGATATTTGCGCTGTTCTTCGGCGGAAGTTATGCGCTTCCAAGCTTCAATTAAAATATCGTCGTAGGCCAAAGCCATCATGCTCAAAAGCAAGGGAACTTTTGCCAATTTCAACAACTCCGGCTCGTGCTCAATGCTGTACCAAAGTTCGCGGCTTCGGGCTTCTAGCAAATAATTTTGAATTTTAGTTTCTGTTAAAGGTTTCAATAAAACGGCTGCTTGTAGGCGAAATCTAGTGGGACAGTTTTTGTAAGCTTCAAAACTGCTGCAAGCTACTAAATGTTTGGGTTTAAATTCGCTTTCAAGAAATTGATTAATTGCTTGAATGCAGATATTTTGGCGGTGGGTTTCTACTTCGTCCAAACCGTCGAGGAGAGGCAGCAATTTTTGTTCGGCAAGCCATTTTTTGCCTACAGCAGGAGAGATGCCGTATTTGAACTGAAGTTGAGCAATTAACCAATCGGCGATCGCCCCGGATTCTGCTTTCCACGATCCGAGTTCAAACAGCACTGGTACGGGCAAACTAGCATCTTTTTGGGCGCGGGAAACTAACACCAGAGCTAATTCTAGCAGCGTCGTAGTTTTGCCTGCACCCGTGGCTCCCAAAATTACCAATTTACCGCCAGTGCGATCGAACACTTTGGCAATGCTGGCTTTGGGAGGAAGCCGAAAACTCGGACGGTTGCCGGCTTTCACTTCCACATCCCAACAGCGGTTAACACCAACAGGCGACGAGTCTTGGCTGAGGTTAGCGAGCACAGCAGCGTGCAAAGACTGCGCGAGGCCTGCTTGGACTTCCTGCTTCACCTCCTCCAACAATCGATCGCGAGGCGGTTGTAATCTCAGAGGAATCAATTTTGACATTTTATGTACCTCGCGCTGAACGCTTACCTTCGCAAATTTTCGCGCAAATAACCCAGAGCAAGATTACCATCAGTATAGGCGTCCAGTATATATTGACTCAAATTATTGCGACAATTATGGATCTGAAATTTTATCTAAAAATCCTGACCAAAAATTTCAAAGGTGGTACCCGCCACGTGATTTATCCGTGGAATCAATCCAAAATCTCAAATCTAAAATCCTCAAGCCCCCGAATTTATCTCGCGCAAGTCAATCCAAAATCCAAAATCTAAAATCTAAAATCGAATGACCCTGTGGGCCGCACTAGGTATTTCCACTATAAATTAACTGGCGATCGCCCCAACTCCCAAACAAAAATTATTAGTATAGATACAGAGAGGGTTTTTTATGCCATTTACCAAGGGTCAAATCATCACAGTAAGCTTAGCAGGACTGGCAACAGCGGTGGGAGTGGCTGCTGCAACTATACAGTCGGGTACCATGAAACAATCCGATCTTCCCCTTGCAGAATCCCCGGCATCCACCAGAAACCCGATTGCAGGGCCGACGAACAACCCTGAATCTCGGCAACCAGAACCTCTGCAAGCACAAACCCCGGCTGCAGAATCTCCGAAATCCCCACCCCAACCTGCAAAAACCCCGGCTGTTCAATCCTCGCTAGTTGCAGGAGTCCCTGGGCCAAAAGTTGAGCCAGTAGTTGTCACACCCCCAGATTCGGGTTGCAAAATCAGTATGGCTGTAGTCAGCGATCCGAATCCACCGCTAAATGTGCGATCGATCCCGCAAGTAAGGGGCAGCCAAATAGTAGGAAAACTTAAAAATAATACCTTTGTTTCAGTCGCCGAAGAACAAAACGGTTGGCTGCGAATTACCGATCCGCCCGGTTGGATTGCCAAAAACCGCACCGAAAGCAGTTGTTCTAACCTCAACCAGCAGATTAATTTTCGACCGGGAGGAGATGAAGCAATTGTTAAAGGTCGAATCATCGGCGGCGGCACCCACTCTTACCAGATTCGCGCCCGAAAAGGTCAAACAATGACTGTTAGGAATCGGAAAGATGTTTTTCCCCAAATTATAACTCCTCGTGGCAAACTTTTAGCAGGAGATCCTTATCAAGGCAATGAAACAGAGTGGAGTGGAAAAGTGCCAGTAACAGGCAATTACACATTACAATTAGACTCTAATTTCCGGGGATACGAATACGAATTTTCGGTAAAATTGCGATAATTTCCCTGACATCTGTGGGGATACAGCAGTACCTTGTCTTCCTCAAATCTGCGACTTTTAATAAATAGTGGAATTAAGGAATCTCGGAAAGCGATATATCAAGAATCGCAAACTTCTGCCAATCTTCCGAATCAAAATGCCACCATTCAGTTGTGATACCCATAAATCCGTGTTTTTTCATCGCATCCTTAAGCACTTGACGATTTTTCCGAGATTCCGCGCTGCCGCCTTGATAATCTCCATGAGCTTTTTCGGTAAAATCATCGTAAGGTGTGGGCATTTCTAATTCTTTGCCAGTGCGATCGACTAAAGTCAAATCAATAGCAGCACCGCGATTGTGCCGCGAACCCCTAGCAGGATTAGCAACATAGCGCGGATCTGGCCAAGCTTGCCACATTTGCTTAGTCACAGAGAAAGGCCTGTAGCAATCGTAAACTTTCAAACCCAATCCGATTTTTTCCAAATCTGTTTGAACTAGCCCTAACTTTTGAGCAACAGAACTTCTCAAAGCGCATTTCGATATAGGGTAAAGTTTTCGTTTCAAAAAATTGTTAGTAGTGGCGTACCGGATATCGAGGCGAATGTTGGGATTTACGGTGCGGATGTCAACCAGTCGTGCCGAAGGGGGAAGTTGACTCATGAAAATACTTTCAGGTACTACGGGGTTTGGTTCGGGTTGGGTAATTTGCACTTGTGGCGGCTCCTGGGCGCGGACAAATGTTGTATGGTGCAGACCTATCGCACATAGCAACACTAGCATAAATGCGATTAGGTATTTTCCAAAACGATTAAATTTCATAGTTGTTCTGATTGTGAGTGTTAAAAAGTAGATTGAGGTCGTTGTTCTATGCTATAACCAATATTATGATGTCACCGTGACAGCAAGGGGAGCTATGAAAACTGCAATTTCACTTCCAGATTTAGTTTTTGAAGAAGCCGAGGCTTTGGCTAGTCAGTTAGGGTTATCACGCAGTGAGCTTTATACAAAAGCATTGCAGGCGTATCTGCGGCGACACAACCGCGAGCGAATTTTGAGCAAACTAAATCAAGTCTATTCTGAAGAGTCTTCTGAACTAGATCCAGTCTTGGCAAAGATGCAATTTATGTCCTTACCCCATGAGGATTGGTAATGTATCGCGGAGAAATTTGGTGGGCAAACTTACCCTCTCCAGTTGCTTCAGAACCTGGATATCGCCGTCCTGTCTTAATTGTTCAGGATGATACTTTTACTCAGAGTCGGATTAGCACTGTAATCGTCGTCATCATTACTTCTAATCTACGGTTAGCGGAAGCACCAGGTAATGTCTCGTTACCGAGTAAAGCCACAGGTTTACCCAAGGATTCTGTGGCTAATATTTCTCAGCTTTTTACTGTGGACAAAACGTTTTTAATTGAGTGCATTGGCACAATACCACAAGATTTACAGGAAGAAATAGATGAAGGATTACGATCCATCTTGTATCTTTAGTAGGAAATTCAAAAGATTTTTAAATTCCCAAGCGTTGATACACTAAATCTAAGTGCCTCAATTGATACTGCGGATCGAAACAATCATCAATTTCTTTGGTGGTCATCTTAGCTGTTACCCGATCGTCCTTAGCAATTAAATTGTAGAAATTGCCGCCCGGTTTGTTCCAAGCTTCGTGAGCACAAGATTGCACAATTTTGTAGGCGTCTTCGCGACTGGTGCCTTTTTCTACTAAAGCTAACATCACGCGCTGGCTGAAGATGACTCCGCCGTAAAGGTTCATGTTTTGCTTCATGTTTTCGGGATAGACTAGCAGGTGTTTTACTAAGTCTGTGGTTTCTACTAACATGAAGTGAGTTACTGTAGAACTGTCGGGCAAAATCATCCGTTCTACGGAACTGTGAGAGATGTCTCTTTCGTGCCAAAGTGCAACGTTTTCTAAGGCTGCGACGGCGTTGGCGCGGACGATTCTCGCCATTCCTGTGAGTCTTTCCGATCGAATCGGGTTGCGTTTGTGGGGCATGGCGGATGAGCCTTTTTGCCCTTTGGAAAAGAATTCTTCGACTTCGAGAACGTCGGTGCGTTGCAGGTTGCGGATTTCTACTGCAAAACGCTCGATCGATGCGGCTAAGAGTGCTAAGGTTTGGACGTATTCGGCGTGTCGATCGCGCGAAATGACTTGAGTGGATGCGGTATCGGGTTCGAGTCCGAGGTTTTGACAGGCGATCGCTTCTATTCGCGGATCGATATTAGCATAGGTTCCGACTGCGCCGGAGATTTTGCCGACTGCAATGGACGATCGCAAATTCACCAATCGGGCGCGGTTGCGAAAGACTTCTGCCAGCCATCCTGCTAGTTTAAAGCCAAAGGTGATGGGTTCGGCGTGAATTCCGTGCGATCGGCCAACCATGACGGTATTGCGATGCTGTTGAGCCTGATAGCGAATAGCTTGACTCAATTCTTCGACACGTTCTAACAAGATATTGACGCTGGCGACTAATTGCAGCGCCAAAGCAGTATCCAGCACATCGGAACTGGTTAAGCCGAGGTGAATGTAGCGGCCGGCATCGCCTACATATTCGTTGACATTTGTCAAGAAAGCGATCATGTCGTGGCGGACTTCGGCTTCAATTTCGAGGACTCGTTTGGGGTCAAAATTAGCCTTAGCTTTGATTTCTTCGACTGCGGCGGCGGGGATGTAGCCGAGTTCGGCTTGAGCTTCGCAGACAGCGATTTCTACTTGCAGCCAGCTTTTCAGTTTGGCGGTTTCAGTCCAGATGTTGCCCATTTCGGGCAAAGTGTAGCGCTCTATCACGGTGGGAGTTGGGGAATGCGATCGTCCTATTGTACCTCTGCGCGGCATCCGTCTTCAGTCGGGAGGGGGAATTTCGGGCGATCGAACTTTCCGATTTCTGGATTTGAATATTTCGTTTGTTTCGGATATTGCGTTTATGGCACTGTAGGTGTTACTGTAAAGTAAACAACTAATTATGTTCCTGACAAATACTTGCAAACCCCTTTCAGCAAGGGTCGCACAGGTTTTACCCAATCGCAGCCTCAGTCTGCTGAGCAATGAGCAATAAAAAATGGTTGTGTTAAAATCAGGGGTTTAAACCCCTGATTTTAACACAGATTGACTTTCTGCTTTCGATAGAAAAAAATCAAATCAAAAAAGAGATTAATTATGTTGAGCCAAAAAGCATCGCTTGAGTCCGTTTTGGTTCAAGAACAAGAAAAAGAATCAATAGCTGAATTAGAGCGGATTCTTAACCTCGATCCTTCGCAAGCAAAATTAGTGGGAAGCAACGGAGAAGAGATTCTTATTCCTGAATCTGTCTATCGTATGTTGTCTCATATCGTTCATATGATGGCATCAGGTCAGCGCATTTCTATAATGCCTCACAATTGCCAGTTGACAACACAAGAAGCTGCTGAGATTTTGAAGGTATCTAGACCCTTTCTAATCAAGTTACTAGAAACAGGAGAAATTCCCCATATCAAAGTTGGTTCACATCGACGAGTGACTTTCCAAGACTTAATAAATTATCAAGAACAGCGGAAAGTAAAGCGTCGCCAAGGGCTGCAAGAACTAACCCAATTTCTTCAGGATGAGGGGTTCTACGAAGATGGGGTGTGCGATCTAGCTAAGTAAGATGGATGTTTCTTCTGTTGTTCTAGATTCCTGCGTCATCTTCCCTATGCCTTTATGCGATACGCTGCTGCGTGCTGCCGAGGCTGAGTTGTACAGCGTTAACTTTTCACAAGAAATTCTAGATGGTGCTACCCGCAATCTTGTAAAAAAAGGCATAATGACAGATGTCAAAGCAAAATATTTTCAGGAACAGATTAAATACTCCTTTCCTGAAGCAATTGTCAAAGTGCCTGCAAGTTTGGTGGAAGCAATGACAAACCATCCGGGCGATCGTCATGTTGTAGCTGCTGCGATTGTCGCAAATGCTCAAATCATCGTTACAGATAACCTCCAACACTTCCCAAAGGAGGCTCTGGAACCTTATGGAATTGAGGCACAGCACCCGGATGTATTTCTAAGTGAGCTTTTCGATAATAACCCTGAGTCAATCGTTGAAGTAATTCGGCAGCAGGCTGAGGCTCTAAAAAACCCTCCTTGTACTGTTGCCGAAATTATTGAAAAATTAGAAAAAAATAATAGGGTACAGGAATTTGCTAGTAAAACTCGTTTCTACGAATACTTTGATTTTGTAACAGAAACTGCGAAACAAGCCTTACGGAAGATTGGAGAAGCTGCACCCGAAGGTGGCCGATGTTATGACGGGGAAAGATATCGACTCTGGATGAAAGGGCCAACTCTAACAATTACGGCTAAAGACGGTAGAGGAGAAGTTATTCGAGTTCAGAATGAGGAAATTGAGTGTAATATTTCATCGGAAGATGTCAAAATATTCCAAATATTTGCTCAACGCTTGGAGCAAGAATTAACAATAAATAGAATTGAGGAGCGACAATTAGATTAAGCAGAAGCTCAAGAAAATAGAAGAATGAAGAGCTATTCCAGTCTCATCATCCAGTGGTCAGAAGAAGATCGACTTTTTGTTGTCAGTTGGCCGGAGTTTACCGAGGTCATGCAGCCTTGCACTCACGGACACACTTACGAGGAAGCGGCCAAATACGGACAATAATTGTTAGAAACATTGATTGAACTTTATCAAGAAGATGGCAAACCTCTACCAGAACGTCAGACTTTGCGAAAACGATTACAGATAGCGTAGAGTTATTGTACAATATCTGCTCCCATTCACTTATGCCTAAAAAGATTAGAGAATTGAAAAGCCTATTACTAAAAGCAGGATTCATTTGTCAGCCCGCAAAAGGCAGTCATAGTAAGTGGAAGCATCCCAAATTAGCCAAGGCTATTATCATAGCTGGCAAAGACGGAAATGATGCTAAACTATATTTAGAGAAGTTAGTCAACGAAACAATTGAGGTGCTGAGGCAAATCGAAGCAGAGGAGACAGAACCATGAAATATACAGTTGTGATCCAATGGTCAGAAGACGATCGGTGCTTTGTCGTGTTTTTGCCTGAATTTGAGGATGTAATGCAACCAGTAACTCACGGAGATTCTTATGAAGAAGCTATCTATAATGCGCGAGAGGTGCTAGAGTTGCTAATCGAAAGCTGTCAAGCAGAAGGTAAACCATTGCCAGCAACTAAGAAGCTAGAACGATTATTTCAGGCTGCTTAAATTTGTTCACAGCAATATCAGTCAAGTATGGAATAAGTGCAAAACATATACACTCTGCTAAACGGGGCGTTCGAGTTGTGCTTTGATCCTTTCAAACTTCTTGACAATATCAAGAGAGTACAGTCGTTCCGAACACTGACTGCAAACATAGGCGGGAACTTTGAGCGTTACTACTTTTCCGCCTCCTTTGATTTTCTGATTTACTTCTTTTTCTAGTATTTGCCCCGCACAAACGGGGCATTTCTCAAAAGGCAGCAACTTTATCTCCTTACACGGCGGCTGAACCAGCCTTTATCACAGTACGCTGTAACGAGCATAGCCCACTTTGTCTCTTCATTATATGCCCAGACACTATTAACTTTAACACCACTCTTGGTGATGCCGTTGATCGAGCAAGTAGGATTATAATAACGTTTGTAGTAAAAATTTTCTTCAATCACAGTGCCACGCAGCGCTGAATCGATAACGCCTTCTACCAGAAGATCACATTCTTCCATGCGATCTATGGCGTGTACTGAAATACAGATGCGGCCCGCTTTAATTGCTTCTACGGTCAACTTATGCAGCTTTGATTTACCTGTTCCCATTTTGGCACCTTTTTTTGACACAACTATCCCGCTGAAAGTAAAATTCACGCTGGATATTTTATGCAAATGGGTGCTAGGCAGGCTACGTCATAAGTATCTGTGAGTCGTTTTTAAGTTGTCTCTTTAAGAATAACGCTCTTTACTGTGATGTGCAAGCTTTATCGCCAAACAATTATGGCTTGTGAAAAAAACGAATAACTAGAAATCGGTACATTACTCGCGATGATGGGATTTGTGGTTTTGACGAATCTCCAAGCTGTCTGCCTAAATACCAACCCGAAATTCTATCTGATGTTGCCCATTTCGGGCAGGGTGTAGGGATCGATCGCACTCTGCGACTCCAAGCGCGATCGTCTCACATATTGCACCATTCTCGCTTAAAAGGCTGGACGACCCGTTCCACAAAGAGTGAGTTTTTTTGTGGGCTGGGCCCCAGAGTCCGCCCATAACAGGCTTATTGAGAATGCGACAAGATGTGAGTTGTAACTGAGATGTTGCACCATTCTCAAGAACAGGCAAGATGCCTGTTCCACAAGAGATGAATTTTATTGTGGAACAGGCATCTTGCCTGTTCCTAAAAAGCTTATTGAGAATGCGACAAAATGTCAGTTGTCAGGCAGTATTCTCCTAAAAACCTGGTTTCTGAGTACCCGCGCCTCGATTTTCAGCTTTTAGAGAGATGTGAAAACTCGCCCGATCGCTACACTATGATTAACTAGGAACTCAGCAATTTGGGAGACTAGGTGAATTGAAATTCGTGTCCGACCCGCGAATAACAGTCAAAATCCGCAAAATGAACGAGCGGGTGCGGTGGCAAGAACAGTCGATCGTCCATCGGGGAATCGACCAAACTCGGATGGTTTTAGAATCTCAAACCACCGACTCTCCAGAGTTTTCGTTTTTAGTCGTAGGCGACAGCGGCACGGGCAATCACCGCGGTTACAATCCCCAGCGGCAGATTGCCGAACAGATGGTCTCCGAGCGCGAAACTTGCCGTTTCGTCCTCCACACGGGCGATGTAGTTTATCTCGTAGGTTCCAGCGAATATTACTTGCAAAACTTTATTCGCCCTTACCGAGAATTTATAGTCGGCGGCGAGCATCCCTCTCGGATTGCCTACGATCGCATGGTGTTTAACTTTCCGTTTTTGCCCGTACCAGGAAACCACGACTATTACGACTTGCCGATAGTCTACGGCCTTCTGTCGGCGACAGCTTTGCCGCTGCGGCGGCTGTTGGGTGCCAAGTTGGATCTCGATGTCGGCTGGCACGGTTCCGATCGCGGAAATACCTACGCCAAAGCCTTTCTCGACTACCTCAAAGCTCACAAAATGCCGGGAGAACTCGATCGCCACCTAGACGCCCACTACACCGCCAGCACCAGCACAGGCCGCTGCATCCGCTACCAACCCGGACACTTTACCCGCTTACCCAACCGCTACTACACCTTCCGCAGCGGCGGCATCGACTTCTTCGCCCTCGACTCCAACACCTTCAACGAACCCTTACCGATCCCGAAAACCAAACAGGGCGACATTCGCCGCCAGAATTTGGAACTCGATCGCCAGAAGTTGGAACAAGAAAAATTGGCAATGCTCGAAATGTGCGATCGGCTCAAGCCGGAGATTCCCGAGGAAGACGAACAGCTAGACGACTTGACCGCCAAATTAGAGCAAGTTGACGAAATGCTGATGGATATTGACAAACAACTGTCCCCCGACAAAACAGCCGCCACCGACGTTGAACAGCTCGAATGGCTGAAAAAAAGGCTGATTAACTCTTGGGGCGATTCCGAGGTGCGGGGGCGGGTAATTTACCTGCACCATCCCCCCTACGTGACCGAGGCGACAAAGTGGAATCAAGCTCAAACTTTGGCGGTTCGGTGGCGATTGCGCGAGGTACTCGACGGGGTGGCCGATGCAGTTGGGGATGTGGCGCGGGGGCGTCCGCTAGTAGATTTGGTGCTGACGGGCCACGCTCACTGTTTGGAATACCTGCGGACTGGGAATACCGGACACGGCGACTCTGGGATTAATTGGATTGTCTGCGGGGGAAGCGGCCACAGTCTCCGCCGCCAGCGCCCGGAAGGGCCGGTGTTGGAGGAAGCATTGAGTCCTGAAGCTTATCGCTTGGCGCGGGAGTCTGGTTCGGAAACAGCCAGCCGGCGGGTAGCGGAGTCTTTGCTATTTGTCGGCCGCAGCGGTCAAGGTTCCCACAAACGCCGTCCTTATTCGTGTTTGCGGATTGATGTTCTCGACGGATGCCCCCCGAAGTTCCGCATCCGACCTATGGTTGTCGAACGATTTGAGGGGAAATGGCAGGAGATCTCGATCGAACCTTTTGTGATTTAACATCAGTCATTCAATTTGATTGTGGGGAGTAGGGGTTGGGCTTCTAGCCGGCCCAAACAGGCTTTCCGGCCTGTTCCACAAAAATTCAATTTGATTGTGGGTTGGGCACGCGAGCCCGCCCAAACAGGCAAGATACCTGTTCCACAAAACCAACTTCACTTAATTCAGGAGAAAAATTCAATGATTGCTAACTTAACCGCCACCGGCTGGGAAATTATTTACCACCGCGCCCACGCTTTGCTCGCCGCCCAACTTGGCGGACAGTGGAAGCGATCGAAATCTCCGCTTCGCTTGTACGAAACCATAGCCGCGATTTCGCATCACGATGATTTGGAGAAAGAGTGGGAAGAAAATATTTTGACTGAAGCGGGCGCGCCCTTTGATTTTACCTTGCAGACGGAAACTTCTCTGCCGAAAATTAAAGCCATGACGGAGAATTCCCTATATCGTGGTAGGTGGGTAGCCATGCTGATTTCTATGCACATGAGTTATCTCAACGAAGGAAAGCGGGGAGAGTCGAAGGAACTCGACGAGTTTTTGGACGAACAACTGGAAAATCAAAAAAAATGGCAAAAAGAGTTGAATATTTCCGAGGAAGATGCTAAGGCAGCTTATGCTTTTTTCCAGTGGTGCGATCGGCTATCATTAATTCTTTGCTGCCGCGAGTTACCCGCCGGAGAACGAGCTTTAGAAATTGCTGTCGGCCCGGACGGCAAGCGCTACGATATTGTACAGCACAGCAACGAACTCGTGACTGTAACTCCTTGGCCTTTTGAAGAAGATAAGTTTACTGTGAACGTCGAAGCGTGCAATTTGAATCAAGTCAAGTTTGACAGCAACGAGGAAATTAAGGAAGCGTTGCACAAAGCTCCCCGCGAAGTCTTAGAGTGGACTTTTGTGAAGTCTTAACTAAACCTTTGAAAAATAGGTGAGGGTTGTTGTCGAAGTTTAGCGGGCATGGCATTTGTGTTAACTTAATGTTAAAACCATGTCTAAATAAGGGTTATAGTTGAGTATTGATCCCCCCTAACCCCCCTTAATAAGGGGGGGACAAGAACACTCAAAGTCAACCCCTACTCCCCTTATCAAGGGGGATTTAGGGGGAGCGAAACTTCGATATAAACGTTACGTATTACCTATTACCTATTACAAACTATGAAACGTTCAGCTTGCCTAATTTTCAATCCCGTCGCCGGCAACAGCGACCCCGACCAAGACTTAGCTAAAATTCAGGAACTTTTAGAGCCTTTTATTGACTTAGACATTCGGCTGACAACCCCAGAATTAGACGCAGATCAAATCGCCCGCGAAGCAGTTGATAGAGGAGTTGAGGAAATTATTGCTTGCGGGGGCGACGGCACATTATCAGCAGTTGCTGGGGCGATTGTCGGCACAAATATTCCTTTAGGAATTATTTCGCGGGGAACGGCTAATGCTTTTGCTAATGCTTTAGATATTCCGAATACAATTGAAACCGCTTGCGCCACTATTTTTGGAGGGTTGACGCGGGTGGTGGATGCGGCGATTTGCAACGGTGAAATGCCGATGGTTTTGTTAGCGGGAGTGGGTTTTGAGGCGGAAACCGTCGAACTAGCCGATCGCGAAATGAAGAATCGCTGGGGAATGCTGGCTTACATTCTGTCAGGAATTAAACAGTTAAACAATTTAGAAAGATTTGAAGCGGAAATCGAAACCGAAGATAAAATTATCAGCCTTACTGCTGTGGCCGTGACAGTGGCGAATGCAGCGCCGGCTACTTCGATTTTAGCTCAAGGCCCGGCGGGGATTGTTTTTGATGACGGCTTGCTGGACGTGACGCTGGTTGCGCCTCAGAATAAAGCAGGGGCGATCGCAGCTTCTTATCACCTTTTGCAAACAGCTTTGAGTGGCAATCCTACCGATCGCGACGACATCGGTTATTTGCGGGCAAAAAAAATAAAAATTACTACCGATCCGCCTCAAAAAGTGGTTTTAGACGGGGAAATCATCGGCATGACTCCGGTTTCTATTGAGTGCGTTCCGGGAGGTTTAACTATTTTTGTACCGCGAATTGAAGAAGAGCCAGTGGTAGAAAAACTTACTGGTTTAGCGGACATCGAAATTACATTGAAACCATGAAGTTAAATTTTTGAGCGACAGAAACAAAAAGAAAGACCGCCCGGGCGGTCTTTCTTTTTTAGGCTTCTAAAATTTGGCGAATGCGGCGCTCCAAACGTTCGAGATCGAGTCCGCCTTCATCGCGGCTGATGCGGCGCACGGTGACGTTAACATTGCTCAAATCTGCCAGCAAATCTTGCAGGATTTCTTGTTGCTGCCGAGCTTGAGTTATTTCGCGCGGTTCCTGCACCAAATCGCGAACAATTGTATCTTCCGCGCGCGAAGCAACGATCGGGTCTGCTTCGCCGTCTACGTGCACGAAAGTGCGCCGACCAGGCCCCCGTTCTTCTTCAATTGGTATTACTGCTGTTACTCGATCGGAGCGTACATATTTGCCAAATCCCAGGTGGACTAAGACAGAAGATTGTATTTTCATAGATAGCAAGTTTTATTTGTTAGTTATCTATATTTTAACTTTGTCAACTCTGAGATGACCACTAAGCTGAGAGCTATTATTACTACAATATATGTCGGTTTTTTCTCGATATTATCGTTGTCAGGTTGCGGAAAAAATGGTAATATTTTTGGTTGATTTTCCGCCGTCTGATTTCGCACTATCTGACAGTCCGGCAGGGGTTTCAACCCCTGCCTCAAAGCTAAAGTCCTCTTAATAGGACTGAAGAATTTATTCAAAATTCTCGGAGTTGTGAATTGAATTTCATCAAGCAATCTTATTATATATCATATCAATTTCGGTTGGATATGATATGTTGCACCATTCGTGTGAAGTAGGGGCGGGTTCGCCCAGAGCCTTTTGGGGTGCAAATAGGTTAAATAAACCCGCCCGACCCCATCGAAAATCCCTTTATTGACTCTTTGTGCAACATCGAGCGTTCGATCGGAATGATTTAACCACAGAGAACGCAGAGAACACAGAGAAAGAGAAGAGAGAGATTAATAATTCTGATGTTAATAGATTTGATATCATTCAATATCTGGGTTGAATCAAATTACTAAATAAAAATACGATTCCACAGTCCTATGCAAGAGGAGTTTCGCTCTCTCGACAGGGGTTTCAACCCCTGGCGGGATGTCGGACTGTGCGAATATCTGTGAAAATCTCGGAATGTCAGTGGGCGACAGTTCGCTGATGGGTTAACATAAAAATAGAGCAGTTTGCGATCGCCCGCAGCGCATTTCAGGGACACAGCCTACCGATTCGAGATTTGAGCATTACTTCCACGGAAAAACAGGAAAGCCTAAATCATGTTAATTAGTCTCGACTTAGTTATCAGTATCCTGACGACAATTCCCTTCGGCACCATCAAAGACAAGTTTCAGCGCAACGAAACTGTCATCAAACTCTTAAAAAAATTTAACCTCGACCCCGATGCTCCGCCGGCAGATTTTAGCGGAGTTTATGTTTATACTTTAGTAGAATACGGCGCTGGCAAACCCAAGCAGATTTTAGAACTGTTTCGCCAAAAAGAGATTGAATCAGCATTTCGCAAAGCCTTCGAGTCCGACAGCCCAGCCATTTTAATTAAAGCAGGCGATGAATATCTGAATGAAAGTGCTTTAGGCAAAGAAATTCGAGATTTAGGCATTGACCCCAGACGGGAATTCATGGCATTTGCCGCCGTGTTTATGGAAGTAGCAAAGCGGACGCGGACGCTGGGAGATGTGATGGTGGGAAATGCGATATCCTCTTTGCAAAAACGCCTATCTATGGTAATGGATCGCATCGAACGCCTTCCCACTATCGAAGGAATTCGCACCGAATTTGCGCGGTTGGAAGCCGAAGATTATCCCGCACTTCCGGCAGCAGCATCAACTAATATTCAAAAGTCTCAAGCTTTTATTTTATCACAACAAGTTCGTGGGTGGTTTGAAACATTAAGTTATAAGTTTGAAACCTATCAAATCTCGGAGGATAACTATTTTGAGTGGATTATCAATGTTCCTGTCAGACGCAATCGGTACGATCGCATTTTAGTGCGCGGAATTGCCGGAGAAGCCGGACTCAGAGACATCTCAGCCCTGCGCGAGTCGGTGGAAAAACAGCGCACCGATGAAGGATGGTTAGTCACAGCCCGCCGCATCAGTAGCGCTGCGCGGGATGAAGTAGAAAAAGATGAAAATAGCGATATAGCTTGCTTTACCTTCGATGAATTGCTCGACCAAGATGCCGATTTTACCGCTTATCTCGATTGGCTAGAAACTGAAATCAAAAACAGGGAAATTGATACCAAATATGTGCCGCTAGCTTGTACAAAAGAAGAAATTGACCCCGATACTCACCGCAAGATAGGCGTGAGTCATTATGGCGAGCGAGATGGCTGGATTGAAGGTTATATTGACCTGTGGTTGGATGACCCAGTAAAAGAACATATTTCAGTTTTAGGAGAATTTGGAACCGGGAAAACTTGGTTTGCGATGCACTATGCTTGGATGGCGCTGCAACGCTACCGAAATGCTCAAAAGCGCGGCTTAGAACGTCCGCGTTTACCGTTAGTAATTCCGCTGCGAGATTACGCCAAAGCAGTTAGTGTCGAGTCGCTATTTTCCGAGTTTTTCTTTCGGAAACACGAGATACCTTTGGCGGGTTATTCGGCTTTTGAACAGCTAAATCGGATGGGCAAGTTTCTGTTGATTTTCGATGGTTTTGATGAAATGGCCGCTAAGTGCGATCGGCAAGAAACCATCAACAACTTCTGGGAACTAGCAAAAGCCGTCGTTCCCGGCGCAAAAGTCATCCTCACTTGCCGTACCGAACACTTTCCTGAAGGCAAGGAAGGACGGGCATTGTTCAATGCAGAACTGCAAGCATCAACAACCATTTTAACCGGCGAAACTCCCCAATTTGAAGTCTTAGAATTAGAGAAATTTAACGACCAACAAATTAGCCAAGCGCTGTCATTTCAAACAGAAGCGGCGACAGTAGAAAAAGTGATGGGAAACCCGCAACTATTGGATTTAGCGCGTCGCCCTGTGATGACAGAGTTAATTTTGGAAGCATTGCCCGATATTGAAGCTGGAAAACCAGTCGATATGTCGCGGATTTATCTGTATGCGGTGCGGCGGAAGATAGAGAGAGATATCAAAGCAGAACGCACCTTTACTTCGTTAGCAGATAAGCTTTACTTTTTGTGCGAACTGTCTTGGGAAATGCTGTCTACCAACCAAATGAGCCTGAATTATCGCGGTTTTCCCGATCGCATTCGCAGCTTGTTTGGTTCCGTCGTCCAAGAGGAAAAAGACTTAGACCACTGGCACTATGACATGATGGGTCAAACGATGCTAATCCGCAATGCAGATGGCGATTATACTCCGGCGCATCGTTCGTTGTTAGAGTTTTTTGTCGCTTATAAATTTGCAGCAGAATTGGGAGTTTTGGCCGCAGATTTTACCGAATTAGTTGCGCCGGAACAGTCTTGTGTCAATCCTGATGCAGAACCTCGATCGTACACTTGGTCTAATTATTGTCGGCTTCAGGCCCAGAAGAGAAATAACAACGAACTTATCGCACCTTTGAAGGGATTTGTTGCTGAAGATTTAGGGCAACTTCGCCAGAGTTTCGGACACGCGCCGCTAACAAAAGCAGTGATGGATTTGTTGTTACCAATGGTAGGGGCGGTGTCCTCGTGCCGGCCCTGCCTCGATGTAGGGGCAGCTACGGAGGAATTATTGGAAATTCTGGAAGCAACGCGGGGAAACACTGAAAGTGAGGTAGGTTATGTGGGAGGGAATGCGGCGACGCTGTTGGTGAAAATCGATCGGACTGCGTTAGAAGCAAAAAACCTTTCTCATGCGGTTATTTTAGGTGCTGATTTTACAAATGCGACGCTGCGCCACGTCAATTTTGCAGAAGCGAATTTGGCTAATTCTGCTTTTACTAAAATCTTCGGCAGTGTTCGATCGGTCATATTTAGTCCTGATGGCAAACTGTTAGCTACAGGTGATACTGATGGCGTAGTTCGCTTGTGGGAACCTAGCAGTGGCAGAGAAATATTGACCTGTAAAGGACATACTAACGTGGTGGAGTCAGTCGCCTTTAGTCCTGACGGTAAGATACTTGCTAGCGGGAGTTATGAAAATACAATCAAGTTATGGGATGTCAAGAATGGTGAATGTTTAAAAGTTTTGGAGGGACATACCGAATCAGTAATGTCAGTCACCTTCAATCCAGATGGAAATATACTCGCTAGCGGGAGTTTTGATGGCAGGGTAAGGTTATGGGATATTCGCACTGGCGAATGCTGCAAAATTTTGCAAGACCATACTAAAGTTGTATTTTCAGTTGCTTTCCATCCTGCTGGTGAGATGCTTGCTAGTGGCAGCGGCGACCAAACAGTGAGGCTATGGAATATCGGTACTGGTGAATGTCTCAAAACTTTGCAAGGTCATACTAAAAACGTATTTTCAGTTGCTTTCGATTCTGCTGGTGAAATACTTGCTAGTGGAAGCGCCGACAAAACAGTGAGGCTGTGGAATGTCGGTACTGGTGAATTTCTCAAAACTTTGGAGGGACATTTGGATCAAGTACGGTCGATCGCCTTTAGTCCTTCCGGGGAAATACTCGCAAGTGGAAGTTTCGATCGCACAGCAAAACTGTGGGATATCAACAGCGGTGAATGCTTGAATACTTTGCAAGGGCATAACGATCGAGTAGGGTCAGTCGCCTTCAGTCCAAACGGTGAAATACTTGTTAGTGGTAGTTACGAGAAAACGCTGAGGCTGTGGGCTATTAACAGCGGTGAATGCTTGAATACGCTGCAAGGGCATAGCAATCAAGTAAGGTCGATCGCCTTCAGTCCAAACGGTGAAATGTTTGCCAGCGGCGATGACGAAAAAACAGTCAAGCTGTGGGATGTCAGCAGCGGTAAGTGCCTCCAAATCTTGCACGGACATCTCGATCGGGTAGACTTGGTTGCTTTCAGTCCAAATGGTAAGCTACTTGCTAGCAGCAGTTATGACGAAACATTGAGGGTATGGGATATTCGCAGTGGTGAATGCCTCCATACTTTGCCAGAATTTGGCAATGAAACACGATCGATCGCCTTCACTCCAAATGGTGAAATACTTGCGAGTGCAGGTTATAAACAAACGGTGAGGTTGTGGGATATCGGTACTGGCGAATGCCTCAAAACGTTGCAGGGGCATAACAATTCTGTACACTCGGCTGCTTTCAGTCCTTTGGGCGAGATATTTGCCACTACAGGTTTTGACGGAACGGTAAGGCTGTGGGATATCCATACTGGTGAATGTCTCCAAATTTTGCAGGCGCATACGGGTGCGGCGCGCGCGATCGCCTTTAGCCAGAACGGTGAAATACTTGCCAGTGGAAGTGTCGATCGAACAATAAGACTATGGGATATCCATACTGGTGAATGTCTCCAAGTCTTGCAGGGGCATACTGATTGGGTACGTTCAGTTGCCTTTAGTTATTCTGGTGAAATAGTTGTTAGTGGAAGTGTCGATCTAACGGTAAGATTATGGGATATCCGTACAGGTGAATGTCTAAAAATCTTACAAGGTCATACGAGTAGAATTAACTCAGTTGCCTTCTGTTCAAATGATAAAATTATTGCTGCTTGCAGTCGGGATGGCACAATTATGATTTGGGAGATTGAGACCGGTGAGTGCCTCAAAATACTCAAAAGTGACAGACCTTATGAAAACATGAATATTGCTGGAGTTACGGGTTTAACGAAAGTTGAAAAATGCACGCTCAAAGCTTTAGGTGCTGTTGACAATTAATCATCGCCAAGGAGAAACTATGCAGTCAGCAATACGGATTACAACCAAAGTTCTTGCAGGAAATAAACTGGAAATTCAAGTGCCGCCTGGATCTGTGGGCGAAGAGGTTGAAGTTTTTGTAATTATACCAGAAAAGCCTCAAGGCGGGCGGCGTAAAGTGTTGGAATTCCTTACAGAAATCCGCAGCCGTCATGTTTCCAGAACTGTTGAAGAAATTGACCGGGAACTAGAAAAAGAAAGAAACTCATGGAACAACTAAACCTACCATGCTGCATCGGAATTGATATTACCCATAATTAGGACACGGCAGTGCCGTGGCCCTACAATTAATCGGGCGAGGGTTACATTTCTCATCGAGGAAAATCGATGATTTTGGGGTAGGGAAACGGCATTGCCGTGTCCTCCGTTACTAGAGTTATCCCAAGCATCGCTTACGCACGGGTGGTCAGAAACCGGGTTTTTTACGAGAATACTTCGTTGAGGCCAGCAGAAACGGCTAAAAACCCGGTTTCTAACGTATCTACTGACTAAATTGCTGAGCGTAGTAGCCAGCATATCGATCGCCCTTTTCGAGCAACTCCTCGTGCGTCCCCGATTCCACAATTCTGCCTTTTTCCAAAACTAAAATGCGATCGGCTCTCCGCACAGTAGCCAAGCGGTGAGCGATAATAAACACCGTGCGATCGCGCATCAATCTTTCCAGCGCTTCCTGCACTAAACCTTCGGATTCCGAATCCAGCGCCGATGTCGCTTCATCCAAAATCAATATTCTCGGATTAAGCAAAACTGCACGGGCGATCGCAATTCTTTGTTTTTGTCCCCCAGATAAATTTACACCTCTTTCTCCCACCCAAGTTTGATAGCCGTCAGGAAACTGACTAATGAATTGATGAGCGTTAGCAATTTCCGCAGCTTTTTGAACATCTTTCAGTTCATAATAAGATTGACCGAAAGCGATATTTTGAGCAATCGTACCCGAAAATAAAATCGTTTCTTGCGGTACAATTCCGATTTGCCTCCGCAGAGTATTTAAGGTGACATCTTGAATATCAATACCGTCAATTAAAATCTGTCCCGCTTGCGGATCGTAAAATCTGGGTAACAAGTTTACTAAAGTAGTTTTACCCGCACCGGATGCACCCACGAGAGCAATCATTTCTCCCGGAAGCACCAACAAACTCATGTTTTGCAGAATGGGTGTCTCTGAGTTATAGGCAAAATTAATGTTGCGATATTCGACTTTGCCTGTAACATGGGGAAGTTCGATCGCCCCAGGCTTTTCGACTACTGTTGGTTGAATTGCTAATAATTCAAAAATGCGATCGCTAGAAGCTTCTCCCTGCTTAAAATCCCCGTAATTAGCAGTGGTAATGGCGATCGGGTCAATTAAAAGTGCCACCCCTGCGATATAACTGATAAATTGAGTACCTGTGAGATTTCCTTGAGAAATTTGCCAACCTCCCAGGAAAAAGAGCAAAATTACGCTCATCGCTTCCAGAAAGCCAACTACAACGAATTGAAGTGCTTTTATTCGTTCTGACAAATACTTAGCGCGCCGGTTTTGTTCTGCTTCTTCTGCAAAGCGGGCAATTTCGTAGTCTTCAGCCACAAATGCTTTGATTAAGCGAATGCCGCTGAATACTTCAGTCAGCAACGCGGATAAATCAGAGATGCGATTTTGACTTTGGCGCGAGTAACTTAGCAGTTTCTCACCAAACCAACCAATTAAAATAGCCATCAGCGGTGCAATAATTAATGCACCCAAGGTTAATTGCCAGTTGAGATAAATCATATATCCCAGGACGGCAATTAGCTGCAAAACACAAGGGATAAACTGATGAAAAAATTTATTTACTACTTCGCCAATGCGGTCAATATCTTCGGTGAGGCGGTAGGATAAGTCTCCGGTTTTGGCGGTTTCAAAGTAGCCGATATTGAGATTTTGAAGATGGGAGTAGACTTTTTTGCGGATTTCCAAAGCAATAGTCAAAGCTGCTTTTGCCATCAGCGTATCTTGACCGTACTGGGCTGTACCGCGAATTAGAAATATAATGGCGCTGAGTGCAGCAATTTGAGCGAACCCTTGTAAATCTCCTTTACCTATAAATTTGGCTGTTTCGCCAACTAGCCACGCTATAATCGGCCAAAATATGGTAAATACTACGGTACAAGCTAATGCTTTACCGATGGTTTGTTTTTGGGGACGGAGGTAGGGTAAGATTTGCCAGTATGTCGATCGAGTTTTCAAGATATTTTGCCCTCGCAAATTCTGTTTTTGGGGATCTCTGCAAGAATATTCAAACTTCGATCCCCCCTAACCCCCCTTAATAAGGGGGGGACAAGATTATTTATTATTCAAAGTCCCCCTTCTTAAGGGGGATTTAGGGGGATCTCTGGGTCACTCATTGCGTAAGTCATAGAGATATCTGAGCCAGAATATGATAACAGCGATCGGACAAATCTCAACAATCATTCTTGAGCGTCTGCATGAGTAGCTACTACCTTAGCCCCCGCGACAACTGCACCCCGAAAGGTGGCTGACTGTCCGGGTGCAAGAGTAACTGGTTGAGCGAAGATAAATCCGTTGTCAATTAAATTGCCTGACTCGTCCAAAACTTCATAATTGACTTTGACATTTTTGATTGTTTTGCAGCCTTGATTAAGCACTTGACCGCTAAAAAAGTTGCCGTCATAATTTGCCGCCGCAATTGACACTTTTGCAGCGATGTTGGAACCGGGAATGCAAGTTTTGGCAGTTCCCGATGCTGGCTGTTTATCGCACAATTTGCCCAAGTCTACTGTTTTGCCGTCGGGGGTTTTCATGTAGCAAAACGGCTCATCAACTGGTAAATTTTGAGCCAGTGTATTTGTAGCGTCTGCAAGCCAAGGACGAGCAGATATCGGCGATATTAGCAAACTCGATAAAGCTACGGTTAAATGTAAAATTTTCATATTTATTCAGGATTTTTTCAAGTTAATTTTACTAAATAGTTTACCTAAAATTTCCGCTTACATATCTATATATAAATAGGTTTCAGTTAATGTTATAAAAATGAGATTGCGTAGCTTGGGCACGAGTGAACTAACCCTCCGTTTCACTGCACCCAACTTTTTCGCGGCAAGGATGTGTTGGGTTTCGTTCCTCAACCCAACCTACAAATCTAAAAAGCTCACTGTCAACTGTCAACTATTTAAATTATGCTATCATAAGACATCACAATTTAGAAAATAAAGTCATGGTCGTTACTCAAAATAACCCAGGACAAAAAACGTTAGAACTGATCGTAACTTGGGAGAAGTTGCCCGACGACTTCCAATTAGAAGAAAAACCAGTGGAGAATACAGGTCAACCGCTAATTGCTGGAGCACTGCGAGAAATCTTAGAACTGAGAGGATCGATCGGGCCACGAATGCTGATAGCCAGCAACTTTGGCATTTGCGCTACAGTCAACGGCGAGTTAGTCATCAAAGCACCAGATTGGGTTTATGTACCGTCGGTACTGCCTGCCGAATCGAGAAGAGACCGCAAAAGTTATACCCCAAACTTGGAAGGAGAAATTCCCACCATTGTCATGGAATTCTTGTCAGAAACAGACGGCGGCGAATATTCTGTCAAACGTACTTTTCCTCCTGGAAAGTGGTTTTTTTACGAACAAATTCTGCAAGTACCAACTTACGTCATTTTTGACCCAGAAACAGGCTTGCTGGAAGTATATCGCTTGGAAAATGGCAAATACGAATTAGAATTTCCCGACGCGGAAGGTCGTCACTGGATGGCAGATATTGGTTTGTATTTAGGAACGTGGCGGGGGGAGAAAGAACAGCGTTCAGGCTATTGGTTGCGCTGGTGGGATGAAGCAGGAAATCTGCTTTTATGGGGTGTAGAACAGTTAGCAGGAGAACGTGAACGGGCCGAACGCGAACGTGAACGGGCCGATCGCGAACGTGAACGGGCCGAACGACTGGCTGAATATTTGCGCGATCGGGGAATTAACCCGGACGAGATTATTTGATAAGTTGTACGCCATAAGCTGTTGGGCATCTAAATTGTATTTTTGGGCGGGCTAGAAGCCCAACCCCTACTCCCCACAAGAATTAGATGCACGGGCTAGGAGCAACGGCAAACAAGCATTAAATACGCACCTTACGAGATTATCTAATACTCGGCTTTCTATTCCCAAGATTCCGCGCTCCCGGAATTTTCCGGCTGGGACTGCGATTGTTCAAACTACTCGCAGTTCGAGCATTCAAAGCATTAGCAGAAGGTATCAAACCCAAGTCTTGCAAAATTTCAAAAGCCGCCCTTTGTCCAGTTTCACAACCGCCTTCCATGTAACCTTGATTTTCCAGCGAAGTGTGTTCCCCGGCAAAATATAAATTGCCAACTCGTTCGCCTTCAACGCCGTACATTTGCGTCCACTGTCCGACTAAATAGCAGGAATAAGAACCTTTAGAAAAGCGTTCTCCCGGCCAATATGCTCGCACAGCTTTGCCCGATCGCAAATTTCTCACTCCGGGAAAAACTCTTTCAAATTGGTTTAAAAATCTTTGTGCTTGGTCTTCTGGAGTTCCCGCACCGATCGCCAAACCCTGCTTTCCTCCTGTAAAATTAGTAACTAAACCGTTAGGAGTAGGGGCGAAAGGCGTAGCTTCCCAGGTACTCTGGAATCCTAAATCGCTATAAACAGAAGCAGTCGAGCGATAAAGTTCCCGCCAAATTCGGCTGCGGTAGCCAGTAATTAACTTAGAATTAGTACCGTAACCCAATTGCTCGATCGCCCTACGCTTCGGTTGGGGCAAAGGTACGTTAATTTTAACGTCTCGCAGAGTGCTAAATGGCAAAGTTAACAAAACTCGCTCGTAAGTGCGATCGAAGGCGCTTTGTCCCGATCGCAAATTTACGCGATAGCGGCCATCCGGCAAAAGAGTAATCGCTTCCAAAACCGTCCCCGCCTCGATCGAACCAGATAATTGACCGGCTAAACTGTTGATAATTTGACTGTTGCCGCCGTCAATTTGATAACGCTCATCGCTGTTGCCGTACAATTCAAAACTGCCAGATTCAGCACCGATTAAAAAAAGCAGATTTAACGCCGACTGTTCTTCAGGATCTCGACCGTATTCTCCCGTATAAGCAATGCGGAGTAACTGCCGGACAATAGTGCTAGTATCAGCTTGGTCTACATATTCAGCGATCGAAAGATTGTCCAATCTTTCCGCTGCTTCCGTAAAATCAAGATAGCTAATTTCATCGCCAACCGCCTGCAAATCTGCACTAATTTTACTAGCTAGGGGCGCAAAATCGGCGATTAATTGCTCAAGAGAAAAGCGCCGTCCTTCAAAGAAAAAAGTATCCTTCACCAGTCCACTCTGCACTTGGGCTAAGTCGATCGCCCGCAAACCCAATTCCGTCGCCAGCGAGATTAAATTAGTATGACCGGTGTCAATAAATTCTCCCCCCAAATCCGCCGGAATTAGCGTTCCAGCCACCTTGGGAATAGTGCGTATCCGCCCCCCCACGCGGTTAGTTGCCTCGATTATATCGGCGCGCACACCCGCTTGGCGCAAGCGATAAGCCGCCGTCAAACCCGCAATTCCCGCACCCACAACCAAAATCGGCGATCGTCCGCCCTGTTGAGCAAAAGCTCCCCCTCCATCCCTGGTAAAAGTCGCAGCAGCGGCAGCCCCCGCAGCAGCTAAACCCCCGTGCAGCAACTGGCGACGAGATATGGCAGAATTAGGAATGCGATTCCCTACGGGATAGCTTCGCTTCACGGTCAGCATCCCCAGCAGTTCATCAGCCGGAATGCCCGTTTCCCTTGATTTCTGGGCAATACTCGCAGCGCGGCGCAGCATAGCCATCAGTGCAGATTTAGCCATAATTAAGACATCCTCACAAAACAAAACTTTGATGTAAACTGGATTCTCGATCGTGCACTTTCCAGACTAAAGTCCAGAGAGATTTTTTTAATAATGCTAACCCTCAGAACACTGTTCGACAGCAAATTTTATCTCGAAAACAACCCAGATGTCGCCGTAGCAGTTGCCAGAGGCACGGTATCGAGTCCCTTCGATCACTACCGAAAAATTGGCAAATTTGAAAATCGCGACCCAAATGCCCTGTTCGACGCCAGCTATTATTTAGACACCAATACAGATGTAGCGGTATCAGCCAAACTCAACGGCTTTTCAGGGGCCGATCACTTTATCAGATTCGGTCAATTTGAACTACGCAACCCCAACCCATTCTTCGATGTTAATTTTTATCTAACAAGCAACCCAGACGTGCTGACTGCAGTCCAAACAAATCAATTTACCCCATTTGAACACTACTTCAAAGCCGGTCAATTAGAAAACCGCAAAGCCAGCATTTTCTTCGATCCCAGCTTTTATCTAGAAAAATATCCGCTGGTAGCAGCAGCAGTCAATAGCGGCGCAGTTAAAAGTGCGATCGACCATTACATTCAATTCGGTCAACAAGAAGGACTGTTGAGCACTCTCCCCGCTCCCGCCGACAATTTGAACGCAGCAAAAAGCCTGGGCATTCTGACTGAAATTCAAACTGCGAGCGATTTTGTGGGATCTGCTGAACCCGCCGACATTTACAGTTTTATCCTCAATAGTCCCAGCCTTTTCAGTGTAACTGTTGACGGCTTGAGTGCAGATGTTGATGTAGAATTAATTCAGGATCTCAACGGCAACGGCGCAGTTGGATTAGACGATATTATTGCTTCGTCTAACAATTTAGGCACGGCTTCAGAAACAATTGTCAGCAATGGGGCTTTACCTGCGGGGACTTATTTTGTCCGCGTTTCTCAATTTCAAGGCGATACAAATTATGACTTGAGATTGCTTTCCGCTCCCTCAGTAATACCGCCCCAAATTTAAGAAGTCAATCGATTTTAAACTTTAAATTTTAGATGGGAAAATTGCAGAATTCACCCACGGAAGTCTGAGACACCGTGGGTTATGCACCTTCCTCCAGCAAAGATAATAAAGCTGCTTTTTGATTGGCTACATAAGCCACGGGATTCTTAGTTTTTATCGCCTTACCTTCTGCCACTGCTCTTTTTAACCATAGCCGCATTTGCCCTATTTGAACATCCAGAAGTTCCGCAAGAGATTTATCATCTAACGGTTGCTCTAAATTACTGAGAATCAAGGGTAAAACTGCTTCGTAAATATCTTTTGGAGGAAATTGGACTGTTGGTGTTTTCTCCTGTACGCGCGGCGAAGCTATCCCGTAGGGAATCGCATCTTCCGAAGTTCCATTAGATGCAACATCTATTTCTTCCGAGGCTGGCACTGCCACTTCTGTTTTTGTAGATACAATGGTCGATTCCGAGTTTAACGGCACTGGATCTGCTGCAATTTCTGATGTTAATGAGCCTGTTATTTCCACTTCTGTAACTGGGGCTGCAATTTCTAACAGCGCACTTTGCTCTTGTGGATTTCTCCCCGTTTCTCTTGCAGTTTCGATTGCTCCAAATTCTGATGCTTTAGCCTCCAAAATTTCCCTTAATTTTCCCCTTATTGAACTCCCAGGTATAAATGGAAATGGCAAAGGTTGTGCTCCCCGTTTCAGCAGTTGGCGATTGCCTTCTGGTACGGCATCATCTAGCACAAAAACCGGGACATCTTTGATCTTTTCTAACGCTTCTATTGCACCCGCCCAAGTACCGCCAGTACCGACGGAACAACTGATGACAAGGGCGCGATCGGCTAAGGCATAAATATATTTGTTTCGCCCCATCGCATTCCCAACATTAAAACGAGCATTGGGATCGCAAGCAGATACTAAAGTTAGTCTGCCTTCTTTAATGCCAGCGCGATATTTTCCAGCAACAGCAGAAGCGGCCAAACTGTCAGCCAGTACGCCAACAGCCGTTCCTCCCGCCTCTAGCGCGCTTAACATTGCCGCCGTATCTACCCCGCGCGCGCCGCCTGAAATTACCTGCATTTCTTGTTCGGCGCAAATCTGTGCAACTCTCTGAGTGCGATCGAGTCCTTCTGCATCAATATCCCGAGAACCAACAATAGCCAATCCTCCCTGACCTAGCAATTTTATGTTGCCAATTCCATAGAGAATTGCTGGTGCTAAATGTTTCAAGATTTGCTTGAGACGCTTAGGATATTCAGAGTCGCTTCTTCCCAATATCCACAGCCCTTGATTCGTCCATTTTTCTACAGCTAAACTCAGCATTACCCCTCGTTCTAATAACGCCGAAACTCTGCCAAAATCAATCCTACTTGCCGGAATGGATTGTAACACGTTTAAACAAGTTGGACTTAGCAAATCCGCAGGGCGCATCTGATTTTCGCGCAGCAAGCTAGCCAAAGAATTATATTCGCTAAGCGTTAAGGGCTGCGGTTCTGTTTGCCGATTTTGCCCGAAGCTAGCGCACAAGAGTAAAATTGCTTGAGTATCTGGTGGTAGTACATGATTCATATATCTAATCGGCGAGAGAGTTGAGGGATAATGCTAGCGGAAAAACTGACCCGCTACCACGTTGACGTAAAAGTGCCGCAATGACTGTAAAAGTCCACCGGGAATCTACCATATCGTCAACTAAGAAAACTGTTCCTTTTATTCCTTCCCAAGTGTCTATCGCAAATGCACCATCCAAATTATGAGCTTGCTGATAACTATTATTCATCTCTTTTTGAGGTCGTGTTGGGTTAATTTTCCGAATGACTGGCTTAAAAGGCAAATTTAATCGATCAGCCAGCTTTTGAGCAAAATTTGGTACTAACTCGGGACGATTTAAAGAAGGTACGCAAGTCACCCAAGTGGGAAATGGTTGAGGTTGCCAGCGCTGAATCATTTCAAAAGCCCCCTCAACCAGTACATCATTAAAATTATTATCCCGATACTTACCCAGTTTAACTAATTCTCCCCAACCTGCGTCGCCCCACAAAGACAGCGCCCTTCCGCCTTCCGCTCTTAAATTAGGTTGAATATTTCCCGAATAACGGTAAATTAGAAATGCTTTTGAAGGCCATTGTTTGCGGGGTTCGATAATTATATCGCACCGCCGTAGGTACTGAATTGCTTGATTTACAATTTCCATAGAAGGGGTTTCTGGCAGTAAAGATTCACCTAAACATACAGCACATTTGCCACACTTAGTTGGATTGGGATCATCTAATTCTTTTGCAATAAAAGCCATGAGGCATTGTTTTTTTTCGCCCATGTATTCTCGCATTTTGTCTTGTTCTTGGCGACGAATTTGCGTCAGACGTTCAATTTTATCACTGTCTGGCTGATAGTTAACAGGGGTAGCATACCACTTGGAATTTTGCTTGCTCACCGGGGCTGGTGATTCCAGGGATAGCAGTTTTAAAACTTTCTCAATTTTACCTTGAGAAAAATTTAGTTCTTGCTCTAACTGGGGAACAGATAAGCCATTATCGGCTTGGTTAAGCGCCATTAAAACTTCCTGCGTATGGGCTTGTGGAGGAAAAGCTGTTCTGATAAAATAGTTTGTAATTTCGTCATCTTCATCGCCGCTTAAAAGGATACCATATGCTTGTTCTACGGCTCTACCCGCTCGCCCTACTTGTTGATAATAATGAACTGCGGAACCGGGACGCTGGTAATGAATGACAAATCCTAAATCGGGTTTGTCAAAACCCATTCCTAAAGCTACAGTTGCAACTAACGCTTTAATTTCGTTGTTGAGAAGTTGGTTTTCTAAGGCTTCTTTTTCTACATTTTCTAGCTTTGCGTGGTAGGCTTTAGCATCAATTCCTTGAATGGTTAACCAGTCCGTGACCTGTTCGGAATCTCTGACAGTTAGGGTGTAAATAATGCCGCTTCCGGGTAAGTTGGGCAACTGTTCTGCTAACCATGCCATTCTTGCTGCTGAACTGCCCAGAGCGATATTTTGAAGTTGCAAGCTTTCTCTAATTAAGTTTCCTCTGATGACGCGGAGATTTGAACTTAATTGCTCGACGATATCGTTAACAACTCGGTTGTTAGCTGTAGCGGTTGTGGCTAAAACAGGTATGTTTTGAGGAAGAGCTTGCAAAATTCGGACAATCCGGCGATAATCTGGTCGAAAATCATGTCCCCAGTCGGAAATGCAGTGGGCTTCATCGACGACAAATAACCCAATTCTCTGAGATATTGGTAGCAGAATGGTGTTTGTAAAGTCTTGATTGGCGAGTCTTTCGGGGGAAATTAGGAGAATATCTATTTCTCCTGCTAGCAACTGAGTTTTTACGAGTTGCCATTCCTCTGTATTGGAGGAGTTAATTGTTGCTGCTTTAATACCAATTCGCTCGGCTGCCGCAATTTGGTTTCGCATAAGAGCGAGTAGAGGTGAAATCAGGAGTGTGGGGCCGGCTCCTCTATCTCGCAGCAGCCGAGTTGCTAAAAAATAGACTAAGCTTTTACCCCAACCAGTGCGCTGTACCACGAGCAGTTTCGAGCGCTCTTCGATTAAAGAGGCGATCGCTTCCCACTGGCCGTCTCGAAAGTCAGCTTGTGTGTTGTTGAGAGCTATCTGGAGAAGCGCTCGCGCCCTATTTCTTAATTCTACTGTCATATTGTTAACCTGTTAGTGAAAGTTCCTCATCTTGTAATTTAGTTTTAAAAATAACAGGACTAATTACTAAGATGATATCACCAACTACCCAAGTCTTAATTCGTACTTGCTGGCTCGCTGGGAGAAGGCAAAGATTGAACAGGTGCCGGAGGCCAATTAGAGCGACTTCTGCTTAGAGTAGTAGACACCAAAGCATAGCCCAAAACAGCAGGAAGGACGATCGCACTCAGAAACACGATCGCCACAGCCCAATTCATCGCAGTCGAGATTGGGCCGTAATGAGTGCGGTAAGGGTCAAACAGTGGTAAATTAGGCATCGGCGCGTCCCGCAGCGCGATCGGACGTTTGAACCGCACCCGCCTGTCGTCTAGCTTTTCGAGCAAAATCCAGCCAACTTCCGCCTCTTCCCGGCATAGCTTCTGAAAAATCGCAGGATTGCGGAACAAATCGTTGCTAGCCCGCACAATCTTGTACTCCCAAACCGTCAAATCAACAGAATTGGGAGCGGGTTTGGGATTGCCATTGGCTCGCGCATTTTCAGGCGTATTAAAATTATCCTCTTGAGATTCGTACCGAGTCAAAACTTCCTCCTCCTCATCGCATTTTTGCCCCGCATCCAATTGCTCGTAGCTCACCAAAAGACCCACAACCGCAGCCTCCAAGCCGAGACTGCCAAGCATCAAACTCCAAATCAGAATTTCAACCATAAAAGGAGTTAAAAGTTAAAAATCAAAAACTCAAAAGACTCGCTTTTAACTTTCAATCTTTAATTTTTAAATAGCCCTCTACCACACAATCTGCACCCACCGCGCGCCAAGAAACCCGCTCTAAAGTCAAAGCCTGAGTCATTGCCGAAAAGCCCAAATCTCCCACAGGAGTTGGAGCTCCTTGGCCACCGACAATTTTAGGAGCAATAAAAGCCATAATTTTTTGAACTGCACCCTCAGCAATTGCCTGAGCGGCCAAAGTGCCGCCGCACTCCCAGAGTACAGAAAGAAAAGATCGATCGTACAAATAAGCCATAACATTAGTCGGTGTCAGAGGCGAGAGTTCCACAACTTCCACCCCTTTGGCGATCAAAAATTCCTGAAATTCCGGGTTAACCCCAGGCTCAGTCAGCACCAAAGTAGCCGCCACAGAGGTTTCCCACAACCAAGCCGACTTCGGCAAATCCAGAGTGCGACTCATCACCACCCGCAGGGGATTATTCCTATCAGGCTTGTGACTCGTCAGTAGGGGATTGTCCAGACGCACCGTATTTCCCCCAACAATCACAGCATCGCATCCGACGCGCACCCGGTGAACCTCGCTGCGAGCCTCCTCGCCTGTCACCCAAGCGCTGTGGCCGCTACTGGTAGCAATTTTACCGTCCAAAGTCATTGCATATTTCAAAATTCCAAAAGGCCGGCGGTGCAAAATCCGGTGCACAAAAGCCTCGTTGAGTTTTTGGCAAGCCTCCCCTTCCACTCCCGCCACCACTTCAATGCCAGCCTCTCGCAACCGGGCCAGCCCAGTTCCAGCTACCAAAGGATTCGGATCGACCATGCCAGCCACTACTTTTGCCACCTTGGCCTTAACTAAAGCTTCAGAACAGGGGGGAGTCCTGCCGTAGTGGTTGCAGGGTTCCAGGTTCACGTAGACGGTCGCTCCTTCGGCAAGTTCCCCCGCTTCCCGGAGCGCAAAAACTTCGGCGTGAGGTTGACCGGCACCGGGATGAAACCCTTCGCCGACAATCTTGCCGTCTCGGACAATTACAGAACCGACAAGGGGGTTGGGTGCGGTTTTGCCCAAAGCACGGCGAGCCAATTCTATGCAGCGGCGCATCATGGCTCGATCGAACTCTTGAACTTCGCTGTTTTCCAGTTGTTTTGTACCTTGCTGCTGTCGGTTAGCTAAGCTGGCGATCGCTTTAGCGTGCGCCGGAAAAGTTTCCATGAGATTTTGCTATGATATCTATCCCTGAGTGTACTGACTTTGATGCTAATTTTGGCTACGAACCGACGATCGATTGCTGCTGGGGCAAACTGTACGTTACCACTGAGATATTGCACCATTCTCAATTAGCCTTTATGAACAGGCTTTTCGGCCTGTTCCACAAAAGATAAATTTTCTTGTGGAACAGGCCGAAAAGCCTGTTGCTAACAATGGTGCAAGATGTGAGTTACCAGGAGTGAAGGGCTATTTAGGCCGATCGACCCGCAGGCTCGATCGAATAGCTTTAACATGAGGAAAGAATAGCAGGCGCTTGAAAAAACAATGAGTCAGGACATGAAGCGGGAATTTGCCAACCGCGACGAATTAATTGCCTACGTGCGTGAACAGTTCCCCGAAGCCGCCGCCCGCGACAGCAGCGTACCCCCAACCCCAGGCGGGCGGAAAGCAGCCGAGACAGCCCTGCAACAAGTCGATCCCGGCCAGTACGCCTCAACCCGCAATTTCCTCAACGGTGCGGTAACGCGCTTGTCGCCCTATTTGCGCTACGGCGTTTTGAGTCTTGCCGAAGTCCGGGATGCCGTACTGGAGAAGGTGCGTCATCCAGAAGAAGCCGTAAAACTCGTCAACGAGTTGGGTTGGCGGGATTATTGGCAGCGACTGTATGCCGAATTGGGCAACGGGATTTGGCAAGACCGGGAACCCTACAAAACTGGTTACACTGCCTCATATTACAGCGAAACTCTGCCGCAGGATGTCGTCGAGGGCTCGACTGGTTTGGTTTGCATCGACAGTTTCAGCCGCGAGTTACGAGAAACTGGTTATTTGCACAATCACCAGCGGATGTGGACTGCCGCTTATCTGGTACACTGGCGCCGTGTGCGGTGGCAAGCCGGAGCTCGCTGGTTTTTGCAACATTTGCTAGATGGAGATCCGGCGAGCAATAATCTTTCTTGGCAGTGGGTAGCAAGCACTTTTAGTCACAAACCTTATTTTTTTAATCGGGAAAATTTGGAGCGTTACACTAAAGCGGTTTATTGTCGCGATTGTCCTCTGTATGGGCAATGCGATTTTGAGGGAACTTACGAATATTTGGAAGGGCAGTTGTTTCCTCATGGAGAAAAGGTCGATCGTAGTGGCGGTTCTAAAAGTTGGGATCGCCCTAAAAAAGGTCGCAGAAATTAAAATGTCATTAGTCATTAGTCATTAGTCATTAGTCAGTAGTCATTAGTCATTAGTCATTAGTTATCAACAGTTAACAGTTAACAGTCAACAGTTAACAGTCAACAGTCAACAGTCAACAGTCAACAGTTAACAATTACTAATTTATGAACAATCCGATTATTTGGCTGCACGGTGACTGCTTGAGTCCTGAAGGCCCGGCTTTTCAAGCGCACCCAGAGGCACCGGCAATCTGGGTTTGGGATGATGCGCTGATTGATGAATGGCAGTTGAGTCTCAAACGAATGGTGTTTATTTACGAATGTTTGCTGGAGTTGCCGGTAGTTATTCGGCGGGGCGATGTGGCTGCAGAAGTTATCGCTTTTGCGATCGAATCCGGCGCGAATCAAGTGGTAACTACCGAAAGTCCCAGTCCTCGGTTTCAGGATATTTGCGGGAAAATTAAGCGATCGCACCCAGTAGAAGTTTTGCCACCGGAAGCCTTTGTCCGCTACGATGGTTACATTGATTTGAAGCGTTTTTCTCGCTATTGGCGCGTCGCTGAAAAATATGTTTTCTAATTGGGAATTGGGAATTGGTAATTGGAAATAGGTGTTCTTTTCTCTTCTTCCTTTTTCCTGAAATCCGTTACATCCGTTACATCCGTCGAGCGAATCCGTTGCCGAACTTCCTTCTTCCTTCAACTCCCCTTCAAACGCTCCAACAGCCATTGAAATCTCGATGCCGCCAAATCTGGATTTTCGACATTTTGCGGGATGCCGTCCTCGCCGTCGGGATCTTCATATATTAAACCATCACTATCATCGCCGAAGCGTTTGACTGTACCCCGCAGTCTCGACGACAGAAATTTGGTAATCGCCCGATAAAACCGCAGGGAAAAAAGCACGTCTTGCTCGAGTTTTTCAGTTAACAGCCGCCTCGGAATTGACAGGATGAGGCACTCTTCAATTGCCGTGACGCTAGCAGAAGGAAGCCTCCCGTCTACAAAAGACATTTCGCCTAACACTTCCCCGGAAATAATTTTTCCAATTTCTTTGTCGCCTAAAGATGATACAGCAACGCTCAAAGTTCCCTCCAGAACTATATAGAGGGCGTCTAAGGGCTTACCTTCGGTGATCAGGGTTGTGCCGGGGAGGACTTGGGTGCGGGTGCCGTTGGCGAGCATCCAATCGATGTCGCGATCGCTCAATTCGCCTAATATGACTAGAACTTTGCTCATAAAGTCAGGTTGAGATGAGAGAATTTGTATTTTTTTACTTGTTTAGTTGCGTGCTGTTGTGAGATGGTCAGACCCTGAGCGAAAGCGAAGGCTAAACTTTACAAATAGAACAGTAAATTTTACACAATTTTCATAATATTCAGTAATTTTGACACGATCGAGCCACAAATCTTTCTCGGATCGGTGGTATTATTCTACATTACTTGTCAGGGACTGTGTAGCAGCCGATCGCGTTGTATTAACTGCACTTGCTGTGGACGGCGGGGCTGCCAAAACAGTTTTGAAAGCTTGTTGTCTCTTGGTTTCGAGCTGGTGCGCGCTCAAAAACAGGATTTTTTCGGCGTGGCTGCGAGTGCAGCGCCCCCAAGTACAGTATTCTAGAATGCAAGCGAGACGCGCGCCCGACCCCTCAATTAAACAGGATTAAGGATGAAATCATCCCTAGGATTGATTTTTTGCCGATCGATCGGTAAATTTAAATTAGCCTCTAAACCTGCCGTCAGTTCTTAAATCTAATCAGCTTGAGAGTTGACTCTTCAACGGTTGAGTGCCAATGTAGGAACAACACAACTCATATTTGTGTCTTTTTTTCCCAAAGCTCTCGACGTTCTCCCTCAAACACTTACACTTTTAACACACCCTTCATTGAGGAGTTGCTATGAATAGTCTATTTTCCAAGTCTACTTTTGCGTTAATAAATCTTGCAGCTTTAGCTGTTTGTTTCAGTACCATGTCAGCGAAAGCTGAAACTGGCAACTTGCCCGATGTCGCTACAACTGCAACAATCGCAGCTCAAAATATTGACCAAATTTCTGAGCCAGCGGCAACTTCAGCAGTTAAACCCGACGCAGAAACAACGGCTAGTAATAAAAAAATTGATTCAATCAGTTGGAGCGAACTAACAGAAGCGGCAGAGCCAGTCGCCTCTGAACCGGCCGCCAACTTGCAAGTATCTATGGCTGCACCCGAAAAATCGGCAGCAGCAACATCTGAAATTGCTGAGACAGAAACAGCGCAAAATACATCCATTGCTGCTGAGACTGAAAATTCGGAAGAAACCGCTAAAATTGCTGATAATGGTGTGAAAGTGCAGTCAACAGTCGAGACTGTCAAAAAGAGCGATCGACCTACCTCAATTGTTGCCGAGAGCAATAATTCTGAACCGACTGCAACCAAAGAAGAAAAAGAAGTCAAAACCGCACAAGAATTGTTGAGCAATCCTGTCAGCACTTCCGCCTCAGCTTTGACAAACCAACCGAAAGTTGCTGAAAAACCGGCAACTGTCTCGGAACCAACTGAAAAAGTAGCTCAAGGAACTCAAATCCGACCAGGCCGAGCTACCCGTTCTGGGCCCAGCTACATCGGCATTGGCGGCAATCTAGGTTTTGGCGGAGATTCAGCTTTAGGCGACGGTTCTTTTGCGATTATTAGCAAAATCGGTTTGACGAACAATTTGTCGGTGAGACCGACTGTTTTGTTCCGCGACAACTTAGCTTTTCTAGTTCCCGTTACCTTCGATTTTGTATCTCAAAATACCGTCGAAGTCACCGAGGATTTTGTGATTACTGCTGCTCCTTATGCAGGTGCTGGCGTGATAATTTCTACCGGGGATGACGGTACTTTGGGCTTCCTGATTTCGGGGGGTGTAGATGTGCCGCTGACGAGAAATTTTACAGCAACAGCGGGACTGAATGTTGGTTTTGTAGACGGAGCTGAAGTGGGATTGTTGGTCGGTGTCGGCTATACGTTCCCGAATATTGCCCGGTAGTGTTGCTGTTTGAGCAAACGCACGACAAATAAATATGTGGGGGGTTGGCTGTAGGAATACAGTCAACCCTTTTTGATGATGGAAAATCTGCCTATCTATGCGATGATGTAGGGTGCGCCATAAGCACAGACCGGTAATGTAGGGTTGGAAATCTTCGTAGAAACCTGGTTTCTTTACTCGTCCTGGACGCACAAGCCCGATCAATGAATGATAATAGGTCGTTTCAGCCATCAATCTAAGTCCAGAAAGCCGGAATATTCGTGACAGTGTGCAAGTCTGATAGTTGTATAATAGACAGACTAGCCAAGTGTAAAAAGTAGAATCCTATGCCGCAGGGAATCTTCAACAAAATCCTCAATCAGCTTGACACTCTGGAACTGCTAGAACTACAGCAACTAGAGCGCGCTATAGGGATATATCTGGCCCAGAAAGAACAAACTGCTCAACGGACAAAATTGCACCAAGCGCTGTTAACTTCTGGTTTAGTCAAAAAAATCAAGCATTCTTCTGGGAGTCAGCAAACAGAACGGCGACTAATTCAGGTACAGGGCAAGCCTGTGTCTGAGACAATTATTGAGGAACGCCGCTAGATGACAATTTATTTTGTAGATAGCAGTGCGCTGGTCAAACGCTACATTAATGAAATAGGTTCGGCATGGGTTTTGAGTTTGTGCGATCCTGCACTTAACAACGATATATTGATTGCTGCTATTACAAGTGTTGAAATTGTTGCTGCAATTACCAGAAGGTCGCGCGGCAGAAGTATCAATGCGACAGATGCTACAGCAGCGTGCAATCAGTTCAGGAGTGACCTACAATCTGAGTATCAGGTTGTAGAATTCACGGAAAGCATTATTAACTCTGCAATGGCATTAGCTGAAACCTACGGATTGCGAGGCTATGATGCTGTGCAGCTAGCAACAGGCTGTGGCATAAATAACCTTTGCACAGCTAACAGTTTGCCTGCGATGACTTTTGTATCTGCTGACGGGGAGCTGAATGCAGCAGCAACAAGTGAGGGTTTGATAGTTGAAAATCCCAACAATTACCCGTAAGGTCGCAAACCCGTACAGTAAAAACAGCACAAATCTCGTTTGTAGCCGAGTATCGGGATGCTCCCGGATCGATCGTACTTTCTCACCAACCACCCGAAAAAACCGTGACCAAAACAGAAATCTTAGCTGCACTCAAAAATCTGACAGCAGAAGAACGCCTAGAAATCATCGAAACAGCTTCGCGGATGATGCGCGAAGAAATAGAAGAAAAAGCCCAGCGCAAAGCTGAGAGAAAGCGGAGACTCAGAGCCGCAGCAGAAGCAGCAGTCCAAGATTATATGCCGGGAGGTGCTTTACATGATTTGTGGTCTGCTGACAGCGAACCCTATTTTGAATCCGAGGAAGAATACCTGAACGCAGGGATAAAAACTAATGCGTAGAGGCGAAATCTGGCTGGTTGCGCTTGAACCTACTGTGGGCGCCGAAATCGGCAAAACCCGTCCGGTAGTAATTGTCAGCGATGAAACGGTGGGAATTTTGCTGCTTGAAGTTATTGTTCCCATCACTGACTGGAAAGAGCGATACACCGAGAGAAATTGGATGGTTCGACTAGAACCGAGTGGCGAAAATGGCTTGGCGAAACTCTCCGCCGCCGATACTTTTCAAGTCCGTTCCGTCTCGCAACAAAGATTTGTCCGACAACTCGGAACCCTGTCCGAGACAATTATGGAAGAAATTGCAGAAGCACTGACAATTGTTCTGGATCTAGATTGAATAACTAGGCAACAGCGTACAAATAGTGTTATTTATAGATAGATTGTATGGCGCGATGGCCTAAATGATTCCTATACAACTTACACTCAAAAATTTTCTCAGCTATCGCGAAGCTGCTTTAGACTTTCGCGGCCTGCACACTGCTTGCATTTGCGGGCCTAACGGTGCTGGCAAATCCTCCCTCTTAGAAGCCATATCCTGGGCACTTTGGGGCTGTTGCCGCAGCGATACAGAAGACGATATCATCCATATCGGCGAAACTGATGTGCGCGTTGATTTCACTTTCTCCACCGGCGGCCAAATCTACCGGGTGATTCGCAACCGCCGACGCGGACAATCGGGAAGTTTGGAATTTCAAGTAGCAACAAACCCCCCCTTCCCCCCCCTTGGTAAGGGGGGGCCACAAGAAGTGAATTCTTCCCTTGGTAAGGGGGGGCCACAAGAAGTGAATTCTTCCCTTGGTAAGGGGGGGCCACAAGAAGTGAATTCTTCTCTTGGTAAGGGGGGGCCACAAGAAGTGAATTCTTCCCTTGGTAAAGCGAACACAGAAGAAGTGAATTCTTCTCCCCCCCTTAGTAAGGGGGGGTCGGGGGGGGTGAATTTTCGCACGCTCACAGACAAAGGTCTGAGAACAACTCAGCAAAAAATCCTCGAACACATTAAACTAGATTACGATACTTTCATCAACTCGGCGTATTTGCGACAGGGGCGAGCTGATGAATTTATGCTCAAAAAGCCGATCGAACGCAAACAAGTTTTAGCCAACCTGCTCAAGCTCGACTCCTACGATACTTTATCCGAACAAGCCAAAGATACCTCCAAACAATTTAAAGCTCAAGTCGAAGTGCTCAAACAGAGTTTGCTAACCGTACAAGAGCAACTGCAACAAAAAGAAGCTCTCGCCTCAGAACAAACTCAATTGCAGCAAGCAACCGATTTGCTTCAGCAGCAGCAGCAAGCCGACACAACCGAGTTGCAGCAACTGCAACTCCTGCACCACAACCGCCAAACTTGGCAAAAACTCCTCGCCGGCCACCAGCAACAGCACTACAATATCACTCAAGAATGCCGCCGCTTGCAGCAAGAACTCAGCGCCGCCAAACAGCAGCAAAATGAGCTGCAAGCCCTCCTAGTCCAAGAAAATGAAATAACAGCAGGAATCGCGTATTTCCACAGCTTGCAAGCAACAGAAGAAACTCTGGCTGGTAAATTCAAGGTTAACCAACAAGCCCAAAGTCAGCGCCAACAATTGCAAGAACAGCAGCGGCAAGAACTGAGCTTTTTGCAAAGCAAAATTCAGCAGTTGCAAGCTCAATTAGAGGTTTTAGAACAAGATGAAAAAGATGTTCTGGAGATTCTCAAACAGCAGCCGGAGGTTGACAAAGGACTCGCACAGTTGCAAGCAGTTCGATCGCGCCTCAACGAACTAGAGCAACTGCAACTGCAAGTTTCGCCACTGTTACAACAGCAGCAGCAAAAGCAACAAAAGCTCGATCGCGCCCGCGCCGGTTTAACCGCCCGCTTAGAGGAAATCAACCGACAGGTGCAAGTTCAGCAGCAGCAGCGACAGCCGCAGTTACAGCAGGAAATCTCGGCCATCGCCAATCAAATTTTGCAGTTGGAAAACAAGCGAGTTTATCAGCAGCGAGTCCGCGAAAAAGGTCAAGAAAGGCACGACTTTCTAGGAAACCTGCAAGCCAAAAGCCGCGACTATCAAACCAGACTCGCCGAGATCGACCAAAAACTGCAACTGCTGCGGAAACATGAAGGAGAAAAAACCGCAGGTGAAGGTAAAGCCTCGAATTTTGCGGAAAACGAGCCATCGAATTCGCCTTTAATGGTGCGGGATACAAATTTTGGCAATTGTCCTTTGTGCGATCGACCTTTAGACGAACACTACTGGAATTTAGTAGTCACAAAACACCACACCCAACAGCAGGAAATCTGGAACCAACTGTGGGTTGTCCGCGAACAGTTAGCCGTCTCCGAGCGCGAAATTCAAGTTCTCAGACATGAATACCGCGAACTAGAAGAGGAATTAGCGCCCTACCAAGAATTGCGGGAACGCCGCAGCCATTTACAAGCACAATTAGATAGCCTGAGTCAAGATGAAAACCGACTGCAAAGTATGCGTCAAGACGCGGCAGAAATAGAGCGGTTGCTACGCACCGGCGAGTATGCAGCGGAGGATTTGGGCGAACTCCAGCAAATCGAACAGCAACTGCAACAGCTCAATTACAGCGATCGCAGCCACTCCCTCGCCCGCAGCGATGAAAAGCGCTTGCGGTGGGCGGAAATTAAGCAAGCTCAAATCAAAGACGCTCAGCAGAAACTTAATAAAATTAATGCCCGTCGCCCGGATTTGCAAACTCAATTAGCCACCGTACAGCAACAGTTAGAACAGCAAAAAAACAGCTCGGAAATACAGCAGCAAATTCTATCTTTAGATAGATACATTGCGGAAATTGGCTATAATTTGGAACAGCACGAACACGTGCGGAGCGAAATGCGCCGATCGCAGTTTTGGATCGCCCGCGCCGAAAAATTGCGATCGGCAACTGTGCAGTACCCGCAAGTGCAGCAGCGGGTTAATGAAATAGCAAATTCCATCGCTGTGCGCGATCGAGATTTGCAAGCTGTCAGCGCTCAAACTTCAGCGATGAACCAGCAATTGCAAGAACATCCCGATCCCACAGCCCGCATAAGTGCGATCGAACAGCAAATCAGTCGCCGCCGCCAGCAGTTAGACCAACATTTGGGAAGTCTCGGACGCCTCCAGCAGCAGCAGCAAAATCTGGAAAATCTGCAAGTTCAGCTAGTAGCTCAAAAAGAGCAAATGCAAGTTGCAAAACGCCAGCAGCGAGTTTATCAAGAGTTGGGTCAAGCCTTTGGTAAAAACGGCATTCAAGCTTTAATGATTGAAAATGTTTTGCCTCAACTCGAAGCTGAAACTAATCAGATATTGTCGAGATTGAGCGCGAATCAATTGCACGTTCAATTTATTACTCAGCGGGCTGCTGCTTCTAAAAAAGCAACTAAATTGATTGACACTTTAGACATTTTAATTGCTGATGCTCGCGGTACTCGCGCCTACGAAACTTATTCGGGAGGTGAAGCTTTTCGGATTAATTTTGCGATTCGGCTGGCGCTGGCGAGACTGCTGTCTCAGCGGGCGGGTACGGCTTTGCAAATGTTGATTATTGATGAGGGATTCGGGACTCAGGATGCTGAAGGGTGCGATCGGCTGATTGCTGCAATTAATGCGATCGCCTCCGACTTCGCCTGCATCCTCACCGTTACCCATATGCCCCACCTGAAAGAAGCTTTTCAAGCCAGGATTGAAGTAAGCAAAACTGCTCAGGGTTCTTGCATCAGCTTGTCTATTTAAAAGGGTTGACGAACCGGATGGAAGGAGGAGAAGAAAAAAAGTTTAACACATCAGTATTTTCACCTTCTATTTTCTTTGGGAATTCGGTATTTTTACCTTCTGTTTTCTGGATAAGTGCCTAATGCCTTCGGTGATACTAATTTCCCAAAAGAAGGCAACTGTAGACCCATCATCTAAACCATGATGGAATCAGTCATTGCCAATCCAAAATCTAACATCTAAAATGGTATTAGTCGTCTCCCTCGCCGACTTTTTTGGGCTGCTGACTTTGTTAAAAAAGCTAAATTAAAAATAAGATTATAGAATAAGAATAGCTTAAGGTGTGTATAGTTTTTTATTCTTCTGTCCGCTCCGCAGGAGCGTGAATATTGCCACCGATGACAACAGACTCTTTCAACCTGACTCTCCTAGAACGGGCGATCGCAGCGTCGAGCAACAGCATTCTCATAGCGGATGCTCGCAAGCCTGACATACCTATAATCTACTGCAATCCTGCTTTTGAGAAACTGACCGGTTACAGTACCCAAGAAGTTATTGGACGCAACTGCCGATTTTTGCAGGGCCCCGATACCGATCAGGCCGAATTAAATAAACTCCGCCGCAGCTTGCAAGCAGGAACGGAAATTCTGGTAGTTCTCAAAAATTATCGCAAAGACAAAACTCCTTTTTGGAACGAATTAATGGTTTCCCCCATCCTAGATAATGAGGGAAAATTAACTCATTTTATCGGAGTTCAGAACGATATTAGCAAAAGAGTAGCAGCCGAAACAGCCAGGGAAGAAAGCGAAGAAAGATTGCGGGCGATCGCCACTGTGACTCCCGTTCCGATGTCAATTACGCGCCTAGAAGATAGCGTAATTTTGTATGCAAATCCCGCCCTCGGAGAAAGTTTAGGTTTGAGTTACGAACAACTTATCGGACGAAAAAAAAATGAACTTTATGCCAATATCAATGACCGCAGTCAATTGATAGAATTAGTCAAACAAAACGGCTTGGCCGACCGCGAAGAAATCTGCCTCAAGAAAGCAAATGGCAGTTTTTTTTGGGTAAAAATGTCGATGCGAGCGATTAATTTTAATGGCGAAGCCGCAATTTTATCGGCATTTTACGATATTACCGATCGCGTAGAAGCAGAAACAGCACTACGGCAAAGCGAAGCGAGGTTTCAAAAACTAGCCGCCAACGTTCCGGGAATGATTTATCAATTTCAGTTAGCAGCAGACGGCACTATGTCATTCCCCTACGTCAGTTCCGGCTGCCGCGAACTCTGGGAATTAGAACCAGATGTACTCCAAAACTCAGCTATTCCCGCGATCGAAATGATTCATCCAGACGATGCGCCCAGCTTCCAGGAGTCTGTTGCTATCTCAGCTAAAACTTTAGAGCCTTGGCGGTGGGAAGGCAGATTTGTTTTTCCTGGCGATCGGATTAAGTGGATTAGCGGGGCTTCCCGACCAGAACCGGGCGAAAAAGATAACATTATTTGGGATGGCGTATTGATTGACATTAGCGATCGCAAACTAGCAGAATCAGCACTGCGGCAAAGCGAAGCCAGATTCCAAAAAATGGCCGCCAACGTGCCGGGAATGATTTATCAATACTTGCGGCATCCCGACGGTTCCGATCAATTCACTTATGTCAGTTCCGGTTGTTGGGAACTCTACGAATTAGAACCCGAAAAAGTTGAACAAAACTCCGATTTAATTTGGGCAACGGTGCATCCAGAAGACCTAAAACCTCTGTTAGAATCAATCGCAATTTCCGGCGGAACTCTCAAACCTTGGAAATATGAAGGGCGGATCGTAACTCGATCGGGAAAACTGAAATGGATTCGCGGCATTGCCCGCCCCGAACTGCAGCCTGGGGGCGATATACTGTGGGAGGGAGTGACAATCGACATCAGCGATCGCAAGCTAGCAGAAATCGCCCTCAGCGAGTCAAAAATCGCCCTGCAACAAGCCAATCTAGAACTAGAAAAGCGAGTCCGAGAACGCACGGAAGCCTTGGAAACATCTAAAAAAATGCTATGGTTGGTAATCAACAACATCCCTCAGTTAATCGCCTGGAAAGATCGAGATTTAGTTTACTTGGGAGGCAACAAAAACTTTGCCAAAGTCGCAGGTTTCAATCACCCCAGTGAAATCGCCGGTCTCACCGACTTCGATATGCCCTGGAAGCCAGAAGAAACAGAATTTTTTCGAGCCGCCGACCGCCGCATCATGGCAACCAACACCCCAGAATATCACATCATAGAATCCAAAATGCAAGCCGACGGCACGCAGTGCTGTCTGGATACAAATAAAATACCTTTACACGACAATTCCGGCAATGTTGTCGGCATTTTGTCTACTTTTGAAGACATCACCGATAGGCTTTCCCTAGCAGCTCAAGTCCGGGCCAGCGAGGAACTATTTCGCACAATTTTTGAAGATGCACCCATCGCTATCTACTTAGCTAATTTAGATGATAACAAGTTAGTGAGAGTCAATAAAACTTACTGCGAAATGCTGGGATATACTGCAGCAGAATTGCTCGGCAAAACATTTATTGAACTTGGGCATCCCGAAGATTCTCCAAAAAATCTCCAAGTTGCTGATTCTCTGAAGCGGGGAGAAATTACTCACTATCAAATCGAACTCCGCCAGATTGCCGCTACAGGTAAAATTGTTTGGGTAAACGTGACAGCTACTTTGATTCGAGACGGCGAAGGAAAACCTATTTACAACTTAGGGATGATTGAAAATATAACGAACCGCAAAATTTCCGCCGCCGCACTCCAAGCTTCCGAATCTCAATTAAGAAAACAAGCCGCCCAATTGCAAGAAGCTTACGAACAGCTACAAAACGCTCAAATCCAATTAGTTCAATCCGAAAAGATGTCGAGTCTCGGTCAGATGGTGGCTGGGATTGCCCACGAAATCAACAATCCGGCAACTTTTATTAACGGCAATATTTCTCATACTTACAACTATTTTCACGATTTAATTGAACTGTTAACTCTCTACCAGGAATGCTACCCGTCCCCTGGGCCTCAGATTGCTGAAAAAATTAAGGAGTTAGAGTTGGATTTTCTGAAGGAAGATTTGCCAAAAATGCTAAATTCCATGAGAGTAGGAGTAGAAAGAATCAGTAATATTGTGTTGTCGCTGCGGAACTTTTCGCGACTGGATGAATCAGAAATGAAGTTGGTAGACGTTCATGAAGGGATTGACAGTACACTGTTAATTTTGCAGCACAGATTGCATCAGGCAAGTATAAAAAGCGGGATTGAAATTATTAAAGAATACGGAAAAATATCGAAAATACACTGTTGTGCGGGTCAGTTAAACCAGGTATTTCTCAATATTATCAGCAACGCGATCGACGCTCTAGAAAACCAACCGCAACCTCGGACGATCGTGATTCGCACCCTCATGAAAAAAGCTGGGTTGAAAAGCCACAGTAAAAACCAGCTCAGTAATTGCGATCGCATTGTAATTTGCATCGCCGACAGTGGCCCGGGAATGAGCGAAGAGGTTCGCAAGCGGCTATTTGACCCGTTCTTCACCACCAAGCCCGTAGGCTCTGGAACTGGCTTAGGATTATCCATCAGCCATCAAATTGTGGTAGAAAAACATAAGGGAAGCCTGCGGTGCATCTCAGCGCCCGGACAGGGAGCGGAATTCTGGATTGAAATCCCCTGCTGAGCGATCGTCCATTAATCTAAAAGTTTAAATATCTAACTTTTAATTCCAAATTGCCGTCGGTACTTGAGTTATCAGGGTTTGGAATTAACCGCACTCAGAGGCCGGAACAAATCGCACTCAGCGGTGTGCTAATCTGCTGCCCTTATTCGCTAGGCAAATATGCTGAAAAAACTACCTTTATCCTGGTCTCGCTACATTCCAGCCGGGTTGACGCTGGCTTTGGGTGTCGGGCTGTCGGCCCTGGCATTCGCCTTGGTTTGGGACTGGGAAGACAAGCGCCGCGATTACGAAATGCACCGCCGCATTGACGATATTTCGATCGGCATCGAACGCCAGCTCAACTCCGACTTAGATACTGTTCTCGCCCTCAGCGACTACATGAAAGCCTTCAGCGCCGTCGAGCGTTCCTCTTTTGCCCGGTTTGTCGCCCGTCCCCTATCCGTCCACCCCAGCCTGCAACTCCTGGCTTGGGCCCCCCGCGTCCCCCAGGACGAGCGGCGCAACTACGAAACCAAAGCTAGAACCGAAACAGATCCCAGCTTTGAGATTACAGAGCGCGGCCCGCGAGGAGAACTCCGCAAGGCCCTCCAGCGTTCCGAATACTTCCCGGCTTTCTACGTCGAACCACCCACCGGAAACGAGACAGTATTAGGCTTTGACCTCGCCTCCCACCCAGAAATCCGCGCCGCCCTCGATCGAGGACGCGATACAGGAGAAATGATTGTCACCAACTACATCGGCTTAACTCAGGGCAATTCCCCGGAACTAGGTCTTTTGGCAATAGTTCCGATTTACGAAAACAGCAGTAAACCGACTACCCTGGAATCCCGTCGCCAACTGCTACAAGGATTTGTTCTGGGCGTATTTCGAGGCAAAGATATTTTCCAAACCTCTTTAAAAGGACGCAATACCGACTACCTCAATATTTATCTCGTTAGCGAGGCTCCAGACAAGCAACAAGCACCCTCGCTATTACCCCAAACGGCCAACCCGGTTCTCAAAAATCTCCCTGCTGAGAGGCAAATTCAGCAATTTGCGGTGCAGTTCCAATCCGCGAGCCAACAAGTGCTTCCAGCATCAGCCGCTGCTGACCGATCCCTCATGCAAAACTGCCCGATTCTTGACAATCCAGGCCCGAACTATACAGCTTGCAGAAGGCGGCTGAAAATTAGCGGCCGCCAGTGGTCTATGTACGTGTCGGCAACGCCGGAAATTCGCAGGCTTCGCAAGCACTGGCGCTCTTGGGGAACTCTGACGATGGGGATGCTGTGGACTCTGATTCCGGTGACATATATGCTGACATCTTTGAGTCGCACCGCCCAAATTGAAAAGCTAGCCGGAGAAAGAATTCGCCAAGCCGAACAGTTGCAGGCTGCTTACCTACAGTTGGAACTCGAACAAGCTAAATCCGAGCAACTGCTGCTAAACGTTTTGCCCGCAGCGATCGCCCTACGTTTGAAGGACAATGAACACAATATCGCCGAAAGTTTTGCGGAAGTAACTGTGATGTTTGCCGACATTGTGGGGTTTACAGAGCTTTCGTCGAGAATTTCAGCGACGGCGGTAGTGGAAGTGCTCAACGATATTTTTTCGGCTTTTGACCACTTGGCCGATCGCCACGGTTTGGAGAAAATTAAGACTATTGGTGATGCTTACATGGTTGTCGGCGGTTTGCCTACGCCCCGAGACGATCACGCCGAGGCGGTGGCGAACATGGCGATCGATATGCTGCACGAAATTAGGCTGCTGAGTTTAGAACATTCGGAACCTTTCAGCATTCGGATCGGGATTAGCAGTGGGCCTGTCGTTGCCGGCGTTATCGGCTTAAAAAAGTTTATTTACGACCTCTGGGGCGACACAGTAAATATTGCTTCGCGCATGGAATCCCACGGGATTACCGGCTGCATTCAAGTCACCGCCGAAACCTACGAGATATTAAAAGATAAATATACTTTTCAGAAGCGCGGCGCCATTCAAGTTAAGGGCAAGGGATACATGGTTACTTATTTACTGACTGGGAAAAAAGATTATTAATCCAGCCCAAAAACGGATACAAGCCTCCGATTCCCCGATCGACTAAGACTTTCGATCGCCAAGCTAAGATATGATAAGCTCAAGGTATTCTATCACCCCTGCACCAAAAAAAGGAAAAACCATGACGACGCTGCTAATCCAAACCGAAAGCGTCCCACTGACGGTCAATTTCCCTGCGATCCAATCGATGACTGTTGAACAGTTCTATGAATTCTGTATAGTTAATCGCGATTTGAGAATTGAGCGTACTGCCAGTGGGGAAGTCATTATCATGTCACCAGCTTTTTCAGATACAGGGAACCGCAACTTCAAGATTGCCCTACAATTGGGGAACTGGGCAGAAGAAGATGGCACAGGTGAAACGTTTGACTCCAGTGCAGGCTTTACCTTGCCAAATGGAGCAACCCGATCCCCCGATGCCTCATGGATTAAACTAGAGCGCTGGAATGCCTTAACTGAAGAACAAAAAGCCTCATTCGCACCGATTTGTCCAGACTTTGTGATTGAATTGCGGTCTGCTAGTGACACTCTCAAGGGATTGCAAAACAAGATGCAAGAATATATTGAAAACGGTGTATCACTCGGCTTTTTGCTCGATCGCAAAAACAGAAAAGTCTACATCTACCGTCCCGATTGCGAACCTGAAATCTTGGATAATCCTGAAACAGTCAGCGCCGATCCAGAGTTACCGGGATTTGTCTTGCGGATGGCAAAAATCTGGTGATTTAGATTGTTAAACCATGACCGAAGACATCAATTCATCGCTCATTTCAAAATTCGCCGTCACACTTTGCACGTCGTCCAAATCTTCCAGTGCATCCATTAACTTAAGGAGCGATCGAGCTTTTTCAGGAGTATCTATTTCCACTGTATTGCTGGGAATCCAGCGAGTTTCCGACTGCAAAACTGCCAAGTTTTTGTGTTTCAAATGACACTCCCCGCTCTTTCAGAGACTGGGATTCTTGGTTCATAGATACCTTATTTTTTAGCTCGAATCACTAAATCAATTAACTGTTCTCTTCCCCAGAGTTGTACCCCATTCGCTTGAGCCAGTTTATGAGCATTGGATGTAAACATACTGTTTGTAATAACGATCGCATCTTGCGCCCCGTAATACTTAACCGCACTAACCACTTCTTGCACGGCGGAATTTCCCACTTTTCCTTGATAGCGTTTTGCCTGGACAACGGTTTTCTTGCGGGCTTTAGAGAGAATCAAGTCCGCACCAAAATCCCCCGTTTTGGGTGTCATTTCGACCGCATAACCGAGATTGCGGAAACAGCAGGCTAAAAATTCCTCAAACTCTTCTCCCGTCATGCGATCGACCTGATCGATTAAATACCCAATCTCTGGGACTTCTAACCGCGTAGAACCTGCTAAAATCTGCTTGAATTTTTTCAGCAGAATTGCACTCAATTTAGCAGAAGGAGAATGAGAAGAGCGAGAGGGAGTTTGTGATTCAGTATCGATTAAATCAGCAATCTTTGGCACGTCTAATAGTGTAGCAACTTTTAAGATTTTTTTGAAGTTTTGCAGCATACTTGAACTCAATTTATTAGTAGAAGAATCCGAAGATAAAGAGGGAGTTTGTGATGCAGCTTGGACTTCAGTTTGTGCTTCAGTGGGTTCCGATACCGCATCCTCGATCGAAGTTTGCTGGGCTTGCTTTTGGGCTTGCTTTCTTTTGCTCAAAACAGCCCGTTGAATTGTCAGCAAAATTTTTCCCTCTTGTTGATTAATTTCACCGTCAGCCTCGACGATCTCAGTGCATCGCTTTAAAAGTGGTTCGGCAAAGTCGAGTTCAAGTTGTTCGAGTAAAATATCCAACTTGGGAAGTAATTTAGACTTATTTGTCACAGCTTCAATCTCAGCTAAAGTCCTGGGATTTAAATTCGCCGCTCGTAATTCCGGTAATAACTCATCCCATCGGGTGAATTTTTTGCTCGCATAGACGACATACACCAAAATCCAATCCATCACCGTTTCTTGTGCGATCGCTGTCTCTAAATATTGCTCACTTTCCGCTTGCAATACCTCTTGTAAATCTTCGAGCTTGGTTTCGATTTCCGAGGAATCGAGATCGGCTTCATAAAACCGACAAGCACCGTATCCCAGCGCGTAAATCATTGCCGCACTGGCGCTAGCATTAATTACCGCACCCGCCAACGGAATATTGCTGACAAGCGTAACTCCAGCTTCGATCGCTAAATTGCTACCCAAGGATAAACCGAAAATAGCGACAACTTCTTTTTGGCGATCGCTCGATTGCAAATCCTTTCCATAGGTGGCAGCTATTTGATAAACCAACTCGGCGGATAACACCGTCATTGCCGCTAAATCCATGCCAGCCAATGCCAAAGCTGCGCCCGGAACTAAACTGCTAACCAAGCCACTTCCTGCCGCTAGCAAGGCTTTTTCCACCATTAAGCGATGTGCGATTTCTTGAGGTTTCTCGTGAGGATATTGGCGCTGCAACTCTCGAACTTGCGCCTCGGCAGTCACGACATCAACTTTATTGATCGCATTAACTAACCAGTCGATTTTGAAATTTTCAGTCAGTTTTTTCAGGATAGGACTCTGCGAAATAAAAACTAGAGATGAACCAAAAAAATTGGGAACTTGCATTGCTGCACTTCCCGCACTCGCCACTGCATTCCCCACCGCACTCGCGGTATTAACAAAAATCGCACTTCCAGCACTAACGGCGGCATTCCCCACCGCACTCGCCGTATCAACAATCGCACTTCCAGCAGTGCCGGCTGCATTCCCCACCGCACTCGCCGTATTAACGATCGCACTTCCGGCATTGCCTACCGCACTGGCGGTATTAACAACAATCGCATCTCCAGCACTGCCTACCGCATTCCCTACCGCACTCGCAGTATTAACGATCGCACTTCCGGCATTCCCTACCGCACTGGCGGTATTAACAACAATCGCATCTCCAGCACTGCCTGCTGCATTCCCTACCGCACTGGCGGTATTAACAATCGCACTTCCGGCATTCCCTACCGCATTCCCTACCGCACTCGCCGTTGCAGAGACGGCTCCGAAAACGGAACCGAACCAATTAGATTTATCCCCTGGTTCAGCCTGCACCTCCGATTTGGATCGATCCTTGGTTTCTGATACTTCGGTTGCTGAGAGAACTTCTGGTGAGTGGGTGCTGTCTATTTTGCTTTCGTTGTTATCTAGCATGGCTTTACTGTGGGTTGAGATTTTCACTGCAGCTTTTTCAGCAATGCGTTGGATTGACACTCCCCACTCGCGTACAGATAGGGATTCGTTTCCTGGTAATAGTGTAGCACGATCGTCCCGCTGGCGAGTTTTCATCTTTTGCAGTGCCAGCAGGACGATCCAGATCCCTCATATTTAAAGCATTAAACCATACTCAAAGACATCAATTCATCGGTCATTTCAAAATTAGCTGTCACACTTTGCACGTCGTCCAAATCTTCCAGTGCATCCATTAACTTAAGGAGCGATCGAGCTTTTTCAGGAGTATCTATTTCCACTGTATTGCTCGGAATCCAGCGATTTTCCGACTGCAAAACAGCAAATTTTTTTTGTTTCAAAACATCAGCCAGTTGTTCCAAATTAGCCACGCTTGTAAAAACCTCTGCACCTTCAGTATCCTCATCAATTAATATCAAATCATAAGATTCCGCAGCCGCCTCTAGCGACGCTTCAAACAATTGTTCCTCATCAATCGGGCCGCGTACCGTACAAACTCCTTTGTTGTCAAACATCCAGCCCACACAACCAGTTTCGCCCAGGTTGCCGCCATTTTTAGTAAAAGCTTCTCGCAAGTCAGCCGCTGTGCGGTTGCGATTGTCTGTCAGCGCTTCAATCAGAATAGCAACCCCGCCAACGCCGTAACCTTCGTAGCGAATAGCTTCTAATTCCGAACTCCCCCCCGCCAAGCCGGCACCTTTGGCGATCGCCCTTTCTATGTTTTCATTAGGAATATCCGCCGCCTTGGCTTTTTCAATAGCCGTCCGCAGTTGAAAATTGCCAGCGGGATCGGGAACTCCGCTGCGGGCCGCGACAATAATTTCGCGAGATATTCTAGCAAAAACCTTGCCTTTAACGGCATCAACTCTAGCTTTTTGGCGTTTAATATTCGCCCACTTACTGTGTCCAGCCATACCGATTTAAGATTTTCGATTTAAAATGTGCGATCGAGATTAAACAATAACACCCAGATTCGGACTAATCAGATTAACGTAGGGTGCTCTTCTGCCGCGCACCTTACACACATAGCATAAAATGCGATTTTTCGCACGAATCTCAACTTTAATTAAACCGGATCACGGTTTCAGAGTCAGTCAGGTGAGAAGTATCGCCATTAAGTGCGATCGACCATTCTCCCTCGCCCCGCACCACTTTCACCAAACAGCACAAAGAAGCGTTAATTTCCGTTTCCGCACAGCCCGCCAGCCCGATCGCAGTTCCTAAAACCGACGCACCGTGACCTACTAATAACATATCTTCGGGAAACTCAGCCGCGAGGCGTTTAGCAGTTTCCCCCGCCCTTTTGAGACAAGCTTCCCCTGTTTCGGGATAATTAGCAATACCGCCTTTGTAGGAAGCATCAATCCTGGGAAAACGCCTGCACAAAGCTTCGACGGACTCAGTTTCCGGCATTTCTGTCATCCATTCAGGATTCAGCCATTCACACAGTCCCCACTCTAGTTTAATTGACAAATCGAGAGCTTCTGCCGCGTGATTTGCTGTTTGGACAGTTCGCAGAAAAGGGGAAGCAAAAATATGAGAAATTCCTTCACTTTTGAGGCGATTGGCTAGTTGTTTGGCTTGAACGTGACCGTCTTCGGAAAGGTGAGGATCGTAGCGGCGTTCGGCGGTAAGAAACCAATCGGGGTTAACGAAGTCGATGCGGTTTCCGTGTCGTGCGATCCAGACTGTTTGTGGCATGAGTTGGTTTTAGTTTGGCTTCTAGGTGTAATATTATATCAAAGATGCTGATTTGGGATCTTTCTGAAATTCGAGTGGGATGAAAACAAGTTAATCCGTAGGGTGCGGATCTGCGACATCTTAGATATAACTTGCATATTTTTGAGGGCGACGCACCTTACTGACGAGAAGATTATGTGTACCACATCTACATGGAATATGCTGTATATCAAATATCTTGAAGTTTATGAATAAGAATAAAACAGGGATGAACGATGAACTGCGATCGGAATATGATTTGAGGAAGTTACGTGTAAGAAGGGTAGGCTCTGGACGAAAGACCTTTGGGGGAGCATCTCAATGAAAGCAGCAAAGCTCGAAATTGGAATTAGGAGTCAGGAGTCAGGAGCCAGGATAAAAGAGTCAGAAGGAAGAAGAAAGAAGTGTTGTTGCAAATATGAGATACTCCCGATCTTTGGTGGTCTAAATATTCGTTTAGAACCGGATGTTGCAGAGATGTTTCCAGATTCTGAAGCAGTGAATGAAGTTCTGCGGTTTTTGATGAGAATTACTAAATAAAACGTAGTGTCTGAGAAATAAGCTCGTCCCTCTATCCGTGCGGCTTTTTTTTCAAGCATCCACTCTAACATGGATTTTAAAAATATCAAAAATATGCGGAAACTGTGCGTTATAGTTCCACAACTATTTGACACTGCGCTAAAATTACATCAGTCACTCTGTATTGTCCAATGGCTCAATCTATAAAGCAACTTCACGCCCAAATTCAAGCCATGAAAGCACGATTCGGTTAAGGCGATCGTGCTTTTATGGCTGAATCAATCCAACGGTAATCTCAGCGACTTTGAACAATCGCAGAAATTGCCGAGGAAACGGAGGGATATCAGTGGGGCGAAATTGACACAGCAAATGAGTTTCAACCCCTCAGCGAAGAAGAAACGATCGCCTTGAGTCTCGCAGCCTTGCAAGATTACCAGACAAACAAGACGGGCCGAAGAGCACGATCGGGTTCAGGAATGGGCAGATAGTCTAGGGAGCGATCGTTTTGGCTACCTATGCCAAAATAAAGTTAGAAAATAAAGTTAACCATTCATCATAACTTTTATGACTCTTACACTCACCTTACCCCCCCAAATCGAAGCACTGCTGCGCCAACGGGCGGAAAGTACAGGACAAGATATAACCAGCGTTACCCTAGCTGTTATCGCGTTCGGACTTAGCTTTGATGAAAGCGATTTCTTCGAGGCATTAGAAGGGATTCAACGCGGACTTGATGACTTCGATCGGGGTCAGTTTTCTACTCTGGAAGAGTTTGTCGATAGACAAAACCAGAAATACGGACTTTCTTTGGAAGCATAATGTATCGCATTGACTTTTCCAGTACAGCTCAATCTGAAGCTGATGCAGCGTTTCTGAACTTTTCCCAATTCACGACTCCCGAACGCGCTCAAGCATGGTATCAGGGCCTGATTAAAGCGATTTCCTCAGTCCAAGAAATGCCGCGTCGTTGTGTTTTAGCCCGTGAAAACGCATTTTTCAGCCAAGAGATTCGCCAGCTTCTGTATGGAAGTGGTAAAACCACCTATCGCATACTCTTCACTATTTTTGACGATCAATCTATACCAACGGTGAGGATTATCCACATTCGCATGCAGTCCAGCGTGCGATTGGCGAACCCCAAGATGAGGCATGACCTTATGCTTAGCTTATCTAATTTTTTTGAAATAAGCGATCGCAAATTGCCATGCCCTCCGCAGCCGCGAATTACATTCGCCCCCTAACTCGCAGCATCTTATTCCCGCCTTTTTGAAACTCATAAGGAGCCTCTTGAATTTCTACACTAAAACTTCTCTTTTTTAATTCGGTGATAATCGGATTTAAGTGATCTGATTCCTCCCCGCTAAAACTTTGCAACAAAGGGAATACCCGGACTTCCTTCGCAACCCGACACATTTCTGTAATTGCTGACCGATGAAATTCTTCCGAAAGCAGGTGAGAATAAGCAAATAAGAAATGGCTGCACAAAGCTAAATCGAATTGACCGTTCTCGAAAGGCAAAACTGGCAACTCAGCATTAATGTAGCGGCCTTGTTGCAAGCCTGATGGAAAATCTTCTAAAAATTCCTGCATCGCCTTCATTCGCACTTCGCCTAGCTGGTAGGGCGATTCAAAATTATTCCACAGGTAGCCGTCTACATTGGCTTTAACACCGTCAATCACAGTTTGATATGTTTCTTGGATGCGATCGCCAATTTCCACCGCAGTAAACTGATAAACTGGATCGCAAGAAATTACCTTGTTACCTTGGCGAGTCATTTCCGCATTGAAACTCGCCGGGCCGCCCGCACAATCAAGAATTGCTAGCTTGAGGTCACTTGAGGTCAAGCTAAACATTCCTATGTATTCATCCAAGCAGCGCCCCCAGGGAATTACTTTATCCAATTTTAGTGACACTTGTCTTTGTCCTGCAGATAGAATTATCTAATATTTTACCTCAAATCAGGGTGGTTTTTTCCTATCTCCTTTCTGTGGCGGGTTGATTTGTATGCGGACTTATGTATGAATAATTTTGCTCAAACGAGATATTAATCCTGACAACAGTTGGCGGGCTTTACACTTTCTTTACAAACAAGGCACAAAATAGTTAAGTACGATCGCACAATTTTTATGCTTGCACCTGTGGATTTTGCAGCAAAGCGAGGCTACACTGGACAGCAGGGAAAATAAACTAAAATCAACTAGCTAAATGGCTCTTGTTCATTGGCAGGCTGCAACCAGGGAAGAAAGATGAAACATACCATTCAAACCGCTACAAGTCTGAGTTTGTCAGCACTCCTGGTGCTATTGAGTTCGCTGCCCAGTAGAGCTCAGTTGCCGGCCGTCAGAACTCCAGCAGGAACTCCTAACCCAAACAGGCCGAGAGTACCGCCGCCGCCACCTGCGGGATCGAGTTTGCCGGCGAGCGGCAATTCGGGTTCGCTGACACAAGAAGCAGCTTATACTTTAGGGTCGGGCGATCGCATTGCTTTAGAGATATTCGGCGTCCCTGAATTCAGCAGAGAATATCAAGTGTTAGTTGACGGGACGCTCAATTTGCCAATCATTCGCAGCGTCTCAATTCAAGGGTTGACGCTGCAACAAGCTGCTAACGTAATTACCCAGCGATACGAACCCTTCATCAATGTTCCCGTTGTTACCGTGACTCTGATGGTCGCTCGCCCCCTAAATATAGGTCTTGCAGGTGAAGTTACTCGCCCGGGTTCCTACAAGATTAATCCCACTAGAGATGGAGGAGGAGTAAAATTCCCGACTTTGATGGAAATGCTGCAACTTGCACAAGGGGTGACATCAGCAGGAGATATGCGAAATGTCCAAATTCGCCGTCCCCGCAGAGGCGGGCCAGAGCAAGTTACTAATGTTGATTTGCAGGATTTTTTAGACACGGGAAATTTGCGTCAAGATGTCACGATTCGAGATGGAGATACAATTTTTGTACCGACAGCAAGGGCCCTTAATACTCAAGAAGTTCGTCAAAGAGCCAGTGCTAATTTTTCCGCTGATATTACTAAACCAATTGGTGTGGTAATTGTCGGGGAAGTAAACCGGCCGGGGCCTTATACTGTATTTGCTTCGGATGTGCGATCGAGCAACCAACAAACAGAGTTGAGTTTTGTATCTATCGACCAACAGCAAGGAGCAGTTGTGGGCTTACCAACGATAACTAGAGCATTGAAAATTGCTGGTGGTATCACTACAGAAGCTGACATTCGCCGCGTGCAAATCCGCCGCCGAGTCAGAGGTGGCAATGAACAAACTATCATGGTAAATCTGTGGGATTTGCTGCAAAAAGGCGACGCCACTCAAGATATTTTGCTGCAAGAAGGAGATAGCGTAATTATCCCGACGGCAGCTACTGTAGACTTAGCTGAAGTTTCTCAAGTGGCAAATAGCAGTTTTTCTCCGAACGCCATTAGCATCAATATTGTAGGAGAAGTAATTAGGCCTGGGGCTTTGGAGGTGCGGCCTAGTACATCCCTGCACCAAGCTTTGCTGACCGCAGGCAGTTTCAATCAATTGCGGGCTAAAAAAGACAAGGTAGAACTATTGCGATTGAACCCCAACGGTACTGTTTCTCGCCGCACGATCGAGGTGGATTTTGCTCAAGGCTTGAATCCTAATAATAACCCAACTCTCCGCAACAATGATGTGATTCTGGTAGCGCGATCGGGCTATGCTAGGGTAGCAGACAATATCAACAGTTTCTTGCAGCCAATAACAGGAGTAGCAACTGGGGTTAACACTGTTGGTGGCCTTTTTACGGGGTTTCAAGCAACTATCAACGCTTTTGAAAACTTATTTTTGGGAGGGGATTTCCAGCGGCGAAATCAGCTCAGACAGCTTCGCGAACAACGTCAAGACAGACAAGAGCAACGTCAAGACAGACTGCTAGACAGAGAGCTACAACGTGAAGACAGACAGCGGCAAGCTGAAGACAGATTGCTGCAACTTGAAGACAGACGCTTGCAACTCGAAGACAGACAGCGGCAAATAGATATTGAGAATCAGCAGCTTCTGATTCAGCAGCAGCAACTTCAGCAGCAAAATCAGCAGCAGCAAATGCAGCCACAGCAAATTCAGCCAACTACTCCTTGATAAGACTCGGGCGTTGAAAGTTAGCCACCCTCTTTATGAATCGGCGGTTGAAACCGCTGCAAAGAGTCAAACTTTCGTCCGAGCAAAGGGGGACTAAGAAATAAAGGGGGTATTAAAACCGGATTTGCTTTACATGGCACATCCCAAATCTAAGGCAAACATCCTAGGCGTTTCATACCGTAAATCAGCAACGCCAATTAATCAACCTTTCCTTCCCAACAACTGCGGTTGCAAAACCTGATTTAATTTGCCGCTGCGAAACCCCTCCAAATCCAAAGTCGCGTACACAAAACCAAAATCCTGAAACACTGCCACCAATGCAGGCAAATCCGTATTTAGCACAAACTCCTGAATCTCCTCTGCGGGTAACTCAATGCGCGCCGTATCTCCGTCCGATCGCACTCGCAAATTTTTCAGTCCCAACTGCCGCAAATACCGTTCGGCGCGCCCCACTCTTTGCAACTTTCCAACGGTGATTTCTTCGCCGTAAGGAAAGCGCGAACTCAAACAAGGTTGAGCCGGTTTGTCCCACCAAGGCAAATCCAATTCTTTTGCCAACTGCCGCACTTCAAATTTAGTCATGCCTACTTCTGCTAAGGGCGATCGCGCGCCGCGTTCCTTCGCAGCCTGAATCCCCGGACGGTAATCCTTTAAATCGTCACCATTAACCCCATCCACCACATAAGGATAACCCTTTGCTAGTGCTAGGGGTTTCAAAGTATCATGGAGTTCGCTTTTGCAGAAATAGCAGCGGTTAACTGGGTTAGAAGTATAATTGGGATTTGCCATTTCCTGAGTTTCTACTTCCTGGTGGGCAATGCCAATTTCGGCTGCTTGAATCCGTGCATCTTCTAAATCTTCTGGCAGTAAAGACGGGGAAACTGCCGTCACTGCCAAAGCGCGATCGCCCAACACATCAAAAGCGATTTTGGCTACCAAAGTGCTGTCAATTCCGCCGGAGTAGGCAATCAAAGCCCGTTCCATTTGTGCGAAAATATTTTTTAATTCTTCGAGTTTTTCTACTAACATGATTTCAACTTTTATTACTGCTATTCTGGATCGATACCGAGGGCTGCCAATCGACCCAAAAGCTCTTGATTTCGCTGTCTTTCCTGTTCCAGCAGCGTCTCGGCTAACTCTTTGTCTTGCTGTTGGCGATCGACCCGCTGGCGTTCATTTTCTGCCCGTTCTTCGGGCCACAAAAGCAACTCGCCCGCCGTATTCCACCAGCGCAGCCAATATCCCGTTCTCCCTTCGCGAGTTCCCTGCCAAACTCCCAAAAATAGATTTAATCCAGGTATTAAATAACGGCTGTTTTCATCAGGATTTTGATTGTCATAACGCTCTGATTCAAGCGCATAAACTTCTATTCTGCCTGTATGCGGTCGAAAAATGACATAGCGAGGAACTTTGATTACTTGTTCGTAAAAAAACCACTTACCGATTTCTTCTGTGTGTTCCACAGAGTATTCATCGCCGTAAGTAGCTGATAAAAATTCCATCACTACAAAAGGGACTGTTCCTTCGGTATGAGGCGTGTAACTGCGGCGGGGATAGTTGTGAGGCCTCTTTTGAACCGGCTGCACGTACATCCAGTCTGGGGCTTTGCAAATAGTGCGATCGTCCACAGCAGCACACAAAGCAAAATTAGAAACTATTAGTGCGTCTTGCATTAGTTCCGGGCAATCCACTACAGACTGGCGCAAACCGTTAGCTAGCAAGGGATGGTCTATATCGTCTACAGGGTCGTCTGGTAGGATGAAATCATCGGGTAGCAGAGGCCAAGTAATCTTGAGCTGCGATATCGGTTTGTGAATTATAGTAGTCATAAGTCACCTCATTTTACCAATAAAAATTTTAGTTTTAGTCGAGATTTCTGAGCGATCGCCTCCTTTATATTTTAGCGTGATAATTTGATATACTCACACTTTTGAAAGTAGCGAAGGCGCGTTTTAAAATTCCCTACGGGAAAATATGGCGATCGCAATTGACAACAGCAGCACCACATACAGCAAACCGTAGCCAGCATCTGTAATCAAACCTGCCAAGTAAGGAACTTGTCCGTAAACAGCATCATTTCTCAAATTGAATCTGGCTAAATCCGGCAAAACCAGATAAAGTCCCATCATCAATTGTTCAAGACCAGGATTTTTAGTTAACTTGCCCAAAGCCACTAAATCCCGCGTAGAATGTCCCATCAAATAAACGCCAAATGTCAGTAAAGTTGCCAACAGCGAACTGCTGAACACCCCAAATAAAATCCCTACACCAGCCATCAGACATAGCTCAAACCAGATAAACAGCGAAGCGATTAAAATGCTTTCCAAAGGGAAAGGAATGCGGCTCAAACTCAGAATAGCCAGATAGATAACAGTCATTGCTGCTACAAGCACCGCCAGCACCGCCGACAGTCCTAAGTGCTTGCCCACAATTAACTCAGCCCGACTTATCGGCTTAGCAACTAACAGATAAACAGTCCGCTTTTCAATTTCTTTGTTCACCAGTCCGGTAGCCACAAAGACTGTGGCAATTAGACCGAGAATGCTCATAGCAGCTAAACCGACATCTAAGATAATTTTATTTTCGGTTGTCGCCGCCAATTCCGGTATCAACCGTACCGAGGCGCCCATCAACAGAGCAAAAATAATAATTAAGTAAAGGATGCGATCGCGAATTACTTCCCAAAATACATTGGTCGCGACTGTCAAGATTCTTCTCAAATTCATCTAGTTATTAACCCACTGGAAACTTTTGCCATACTTTTAGTGTAAGGAAGAGGGAAGAAGGAAGAAGGAAGAAAAAAGAGGGAAGAAGGAAGAAAAAAGAGGGAAGAAGGAAGAGGGAAGAAAGAGGATTTTTTCCATCTCAGACTCTCAGACTCTCCCACTCTCCCGCTATACCGATCGCAATTAGTTAACAGAGACAGACTCAAACTTGACTGTCCCCCGCCGTTCCATCTTTTTTCTGTCCGGGTTGAGAGCGTTTGATGGCATCGCAGGTTACAGTCGCCCTATTGGCCACTTCGAACACCTCGCAAGATTTGGTAAACGAATATATTTCCGGTCTAAAAACCACTCCCAGCCAAGTTGCCTGCATCTCTAACTGATAGCGGGACGCTCCTTGGACGATCGAAGTTTTGACATCCCACCTCCCATCTTCTGCGACTACCCCAGTTGTTTTTAAGGCTTGATTCCGCAGAAAAAATCGCTCGTTGTCAATATCTATTAACATTTGCTCTACTTGCGCCCACGGTTTGGTGCGGGCTTCATTTTGCAGGTATCGCTCCATTTCATTGAGGATGACAACTCCTCGGGAGCGATTAATAGTTGGCCGTTGAAATGTCACCACATAATCGCTTTGCCTTAAATCCTGGGATAAAACGCTCGGATACTGTTGTATCCAACCTTGAATTAAAAAGTGAAAAGCAAACCAACAGGAAAACAGCAGGTGAACTAGAGTAATCATCAAAAACTGAGGGCGCACCAACGACCTGATACCTTCCCGTTTTGACTCGCTATTCCAAATCTCTATTATAGCAAGAACGACTACTGCTATAATTGGGCCGGATATCCATGCTATTTCCTTTCTATCCGACGGCAATCTTACCAGCAACCACAACCCAATTAAAATGCTTGTCACCCACGGACTCAGACTTACTCCTTTAATCACAAAAGGTTGCTGACTTGTCAGTAAACCCATTGAAAGTGTAAAAAATAACCAGCTCATATCAAAAAGCAGAGTTCTCGTCCGCCAGTCAGTGACTGCCGCCACTGTCAGCAAAGCTAAAAAGATGCTGAGTAGTAAAGGAGTCTTCCAGTGAACAACTTTAGGCGGAATCATCGCCTTTTGGATTTTTTTATTGGTTTCCCAAAGGTTGTTCGTCAGCTTAGTGAGTTGCTGAGTGACATCTAAAAATTGCTTCATCATAAATTTCAATAGACGCTTTGCAAAAACAACACGGTTAAAATAACGACATTGCTAACAGTGTGGGCGATTAAAATTCCCCCAAACTGGGTAGTTACTTGAAAAGTTCTTTTGGGAGGACGGCGGGTGAGGGTGGGCGGGCCTAAAAACTGAGGTTGGGAAGCTTTTTTATTGCCGACAACCATGTTTTCTATGAATTCTAAGCCCTGCCATTTAGCTAGAAAAGTTACTGCTAATACGGAGAGTGCTATCATAGTTATTGGAGCGTAAACATTATCCCCACGTCCTAATAAAATATAACCGATAAGCTGTTCCCGCAATTCTTTGCTAAGAACGCTTTCAATGCCGAAGAAAACTAACCAGCCTACGCAAGTGCAAGATAGATTGAGGATGGCTGTATATTCAATGCTGGTTTTGGGGCCGAGTTTAAGTAATTTTTGCAAAAACCACGATTCGATCGCGATCGCCAAAAACATAATTAAAATTTGCACCAAAACAGTCCGAAATGGGAAAACACTCGCAATCATAAGCCTTTAGGTATATCAGTCCGTGTTAAATTTTAATTGTACAGCACAAACGGAATAATCTTAACCGAAGGTTTGAGCACCTGATTGCGTTAGATCGCTGCTTAAAAGATTGGGGGTTAGGACTTATCGTATAATCTGTTGAGATCCGCCAACAGAATGGAAAAATTAAACATTCAAGGCGCGCGATCGAATACCCACCCCGATAGACTCAAACAACTGCTGATTATGGTAAGGAATGGCATTGGTATTCGGACAGCCTCATCCCGTTCGGAACGCGCCGCAGGTCAGATTCACGTCTACGACGGCGCTGGTAAAGGCAAGTCTCAGGCAGCTTTGGGAGTAGTGTTGCGCTCGATCGGGCTGGGTATCAATTCAGACTCGCCCACGCGAGTCTTGTTGCTGCGCTTTCTCAAAGGCCCCGGCCGCTCCTACGACGAAGACGGGGCAATAGAAGCCTTGCAACGGGCATTTCCGCACTTGATCGACCAAGTGCGTACCGGCCGTGCCGAATATTTTGGGGCCGAAGCAATCACCCGCTTCGATCGCGCCGAAGCTCAGCGAGGCTGGGATATCGCCAAAGGAGCGATCGCAAGCTCGCTCTATTCCGTCGTGGTACTAGACGAACTAAACCCCGTATTGGACTTGGGTTTGCTGCCTGTTGACGAAGTAGTCCAAACCCTCAAAAACAAACCAGAATATTTAGAAGTCATCGCCACAGGCCGAGCGGCCCCCGAAGCTTTGCTGGAGATTGCCGACTTACACTCAGAAATGAAGCCCCACTATCACCCTGCTGCGGCAGATCATCATATTTCCGGTATCGAAATATACACGGGAGCGGGGAAAGGCAAGTCTACGAGCGCTTTGGGCAAAGCTTTGCAGGCAATAGGTAGGGGTATCAGTCAAGACCAATCTCACCGGGTGTTAATCGTGCAATGGCTCAAAGGTGGCACCGGTTATACAGAAGATGCGGCGATCGCAGCTTTGCGGCAAAGCTACCCGCAGCTAGTAGACCACCAGCGGTGCGGCCGAGATGCTATAGTTTGGCGGGGGCAACAGCAAGAGCTAGACTGCATAGAAGCAGAACGCGGCTGGGAAATCGCCAAATGTGCGATCGCCAGTGGCTGGTACAAAACGATTATTCTCGACGAACTCAATCCCACAGTAGACTTAGAACTGCTGCCGGTAGAGCCGATCGTCGAAGCCCTGCTACGCAAGCCGCGGGATACAGAAATTATTATCACCGGGCGCTGCCACAAACCCCACGCTTACTTTGACTTGGCAAGCGTACACTCCGAGGTATACTGTCACAAACACTACGGCGATCGGGGCGTAGAACTAAAGCGGGGCGTAGACTTTTAAAGCCCGGAGCGGTACTCGGTTCAATCCGGGTCAGAATTATTAAATGATGGCCCTGCCTGGAAAACCGGAAATTGCCACAAAGCCTTGTTAGCAAGTAACCAATCTCCCAATTTCCCTGGTCTTCCCGATCACCCAGATCTGCCTTTTTTAATCTTTAATTTCCTCCCCCGGACGCGATCCCCGACCGCCAACCCAGAACGGAACATTAAGAATATGAGCCGCGTCTTATGGAGCGTGAGCACCTGAGACAGTGCACCAGGATTATTAAAGGGTGAAGACATTGAATATAAAAGCTTACAAGCAAAACAACCGCGAGGGAGAAAGTCTAGACAGGGTTAACGCCAGTAGGCTAGACTTGCGGCTGGCAAACAGGTTAAACTACAGCGGAATCCAAACATTCGGTGTTCTAGGCAGTGTCTGTAGTCGCACCAGCGATGACCAACAAGTAGAGGAGTGAAGCTTTATGACAACGTTAAATGACGATTCTAATCAACTAGATTTAAACCTTCCGGGACTGAGCCCGGATACAATCTTCGCCGCAGGCGGGGCGGATTTCGTTAGAACTTCCACCCTGGGCGGCAGCTTAATATTTGGCCAAGCCGATAACGATACTCTGATTTCAGTTGGCCCGAACGATACACTGTACGGCGGCGAGGACGAAGACTCAATCAGATCCCAGCGGACTCCGGCTTTGCTGTTTGGCGACACAGGCAATGACACCATAGTCGCTGAAGCCCGCGCTAGCCTGTACGGCGGTGGGGGAGAAGATTTCGTCCAAGGTACTGTCGAAGCTAACCTCATGTTTGGTAATGAGGGCGCAGATACGATGCTGGGAGGGGCCCAGAGAGCAGATTCCCTCTACGGCGGTAAGGACAATGACTCGATCGGCTTCTTCATCGCAGGGGGTGGCAACAACCTCGGTCTTCCCCTAACCGGAGGCTTCGCTGGCAATGAAGGCAGCAACTACTTGCGGGGAGATTTGGGCGACGACTTAGTTGTAGGTATCAATGTAAGAGACAGTCTCTTTGGCGGTAAAGGCAACGATACCCTAAGAGGTGTCGCCAGCAACAGCTACCTGTCGGGCGATCTGGACGACGACATCTTATTCATTACCAACCGTACCCAGACAAGCCCGTTTGCTCAGGGCAGCGTCATTACGATCGGCATTGAGAGAACCACCTTGATTGGCGGTGGCGGCAACGATTCTCTCACCGGCGGTATCGGCGAGTTTGAGGCCGGCAGAAACTTCTTAGACGGCGGCGACGGCAACGACACGATCAGGGTTTTCGCAACTTCTGATACCGCGCTGGGAGGTGCAGGCGACGACTTAATCCGGTCGGAGACGGCACTGAATCTAACTTTGAGCGGAGGCGCCCAGAGTTCATTTGGAGGCTTCGCGGGTCGCAACTCGCTCGACGGCGGAGTAGGCAATGACACGATCGTTGCAGCTTTTGCGACTGATACAATGATCGGTGGTGAAGGCAACGACAGCCTGAGCGGTACCTTTACTAACGCAGCCGGTGGAGATGGCAACGATACTATCAATGCTACCGCTGCCATTTTTGCTGGTACTGGTACTGCTTTGATTACTCTCGAAGGCGGACTGGGAGGCGATCTGTTAATTGGCTACACCAATCCTACTGGCAGCAGCTTCACTGTCACCAACCTCATGAACGGTGGCGTGGGAAGTGACACCATCTTCTTTGGCAGCGAGCGCGATCGCCTGATTGGCAACTTGGAGGGTAACGACTTCATCTCCTACGCTAGCGGCGTCAGCTTTGCCGGTCTTACAGCGCCAAACTTGATTACCGATACCTTAGGCAGCAACTTCATTACTGGTGGCAACGGCACTGATGTGATCACTACTGGTAGCGGGGATGACATCCTGTTCGGCGACTCATCCAACGCTACCGACGCCGCTGGAGGAGCCGGGGACGATACCTTAAATTCCGGTGCCGGAAACGACACGCTCCTGGGCGGGTTTGGTAACGACTATTTGATCGGCGGCGAGGGTAACGACTCTCTCGGCGGCGGGCCTGGTGCTGACACCCTGATTGGTGGCTCAGGCAATGACAGCTTCTACTACAACAACTTCGGCGAGGGCGCCGTGGGTACTAACGTAGACCAAATCGGCGATTTTACGAGCGAAGACCAGTTTATCTTCCAAATCAATGGCTCCAACGGCTTCCCGAACTTGAGGGGAGTGAAAAATACGAATCAACTTTCTTCGCAGGCGTTCTTGGCGCTTGAGAGTGGGCAGTACAACGGCAGTTTTGGTCCAGCCGGGGCGGGTGCGTCAGATTCGTTCGTCTTTTATGAAAATGAAACCGGACGACTAGGATTTGACTCTAACGGTTTTGGTACTGCTGACGGAGTAGTTACCCTGGCAATTCTGAATGGCAGACCGGGCGTGACGGCTGCTGACATTACCCTGATTTAATTTGGGTAAAAGTGGGTGGGATCGATTCTGAAACATCGCCCTACCAACTCTCAAAACTAATTGTGCTTTGTTTCGAGCTGGGGATATCCATCCCTGGCTTTTTTGTGGGCATTGGGAATTGGGCCGAAAAGTAGAATCTGTAGGGGCGGGTTCACCCATAAATTTTGCCACCCATCAATAATCTTGATAAACCCGCCCCCACCCAACGAATAACCCCGATCGACCATAGTCGCCCAACCGTTAAATTTAATTAATGGGGAATTGGGCCTTTATAGCATGGGGAATTGAGCCGAAAATTAGAATCTGTAGGGGCGGGTTCACCCATGAATTTTGCCACCCATCAATAATCTTGATAAACCCGCCCCCCAACTCAAAGACGATACCAGTCAAAAAGGAAGGTAAAAACAATGAAAACAATTAAAGACCTAGATATTGTTGCTTTAACTGAAGATTTAGAAGCCACCCATTTTGAAACAAAACAAATCATTAAATTATCAGAGATATGGGTTGAAGACCCCATCCTTTTAGGACGGCTTTAATTTCTTAAATCCATTCTTAAACATCAGGAAATTCCTAGTATTTGTGGTATACTACAATAGTCAAGGTTAAACTCCTTCGCCATCGTGAAACAGGGACTCAGACACACTTTTAGGCGTTAACCGGGGGACAAAGAGCGGCGAAAACTCTATAAACAGCTAGAGGCTTAATACAGTCTCACAACCAGAAAAATAAACAATTTACTTTTGTTAGGTAGGGTAGGGCATACCCAAACTCGCTTGTCAATATCCTAGTACGCTTTTGGAGATAGGCCCTAGGCGGGTGACTGCGAATCAGACTCGTTAATTGGTAGGATTTCTACGGTTAAAAGGTTTGAGTATTGCCGTAAGGACGCAACACTTAAAGGTCAGTCGCTGAATTAAGAATCCCCATCCTTTAGGTTGGGGAGTGTCAAATAAAGGACAAGTAGGAACGGTCGTGATGGAATTTGATGGCAGTGCTTTTGAGGTAGAATTTTCTCATCAAGATGGCACAACTTATGCAATCGAAACAATTCCAGCCACAAAATTAATGCTTTTACACTATGAGTTAGTAGAATCTGTAGGGGCAGTTACCCGATGAATTTTGCCACCAATAATCTTTATAAACCCGCCCCTACATATTGGTACAAATGATTTAGGCTAATTATAAAAAAAATCCCGCAAACATATCGTTTGCGGGATTTTGTAGGCAGGAAACTTGTAGGGAATACTGTTACTAAGCTCGGTCTACAATCTCTTTTGCTTTATCTTTGAGGTCTTCTTTCAGGTGAATTGCTGATGCTTCATCCTGCTTGGCTTGACCTTCTAATTTATCTTTCTGATTGCCTGTAACTTCGCTAACAGCTTCTTGGATTTTGCCTTCAATATTCTTCGCTGTTGCTTCGACTCTATTTTCAATGTTCATAATTTTTTATTCTAACTCTACAACTACTAATATATGATTTTAAAGTTGAGTTTGTATCTCTCTTTAGATAGACTTGCTGTTAACTTTATAGATATCCGGTAGGGAGACGGCACCGTGCCCTTCTTCGTGTCAACTTAAGCTCAAACCAAGTTACAGATTGCTGTTTGACTATTAAGGCCAGATCCCCCCTAACCCCCCTTCTTAAGGGGGGGACAGGAAGCCTCTTTAAGTCAACCCCTACTCCCCAACAATCAGGGGGATTTAGGGGGATCTAGACTCGACTATTAGCGAGATTTCTCAAGGGTTTTAGTCTTAAGTTGACACGACGAAAGGCACTGCCGTGTCCCTAGGGAGAAATATAAGTTGCAGGTTCGATCGCAACTTCGACAAGTTTATTTTTCGAGGAAAGACCTGATTTAATGCCGATAGCAGATTTCGGCACTTTAAACTTTTTGGCCAACAGCATGATTAATTCTTGGTTTGCTTTACCCTCCACAGGCGGCGATTTGAGATGTATTGTGAGGCTGCCGTCGGGTTGTTCTGCGATGCTTTGCTGTTTGGAATTCGGTTTAACTTTGACTGTGAAAATTTTCATGTGACTAATAACTAATAACTAATGACTAATGACTAATAAGGAATGAGAATTAAATAACTTCCACTCTTGAAAGTGGG